>NZ_CAURTV010000107.1:0-11780 GCF_963527515.1 uncultured Cellulomonas sp.
GGACGGACGAGCCGTTGCCGGGCGGGGTGCGGCAGGACGTGACGGGGCGACGGGCGCCGCGGCAGGAGCCTCGACGACCTCCGGTGCCTCGTCGACGACCGGTGCCTCGACCGCTGCTGGTGCCTCGTCGACGACCGGCGGCTCGACGGCGGCGGGTGCCTCGTCGACCGCAGGCGTCTCGACCGCGGCCGGGGCGTCAGCCACGACCGGCGACTCGAGGACCGGGGCGGACTCGGCGAGCGCCGGGGTCTCGGACGGCTCGACCGGGTTGGCCGCAGCAGCCGCGGCGGCCGCAGCGGCGGCCGCGTTCTGCTCGCGGGCCGCAGCAGCCTGCGCCGCACGGCGCTGCTCCAGCTTCTGGTCGGCCTTCTTCTTCACCGGGCCGAGCACCATGATCATGTTGCGCCCGTCCTGCTTGGGCATGCTCTCGATGAAGCCGAGCTCGGACACGTCGTCCGCCAGGCGCTGCAGCAGGCGGACACCCATCTCCGGGCGCGACTGCTCGCGGCCACGGAACATGATCATGACCTTGACCTTGTCGCCGGCGGCGAGGAACCGCTCGACGTGGCCCTTCTTGGTGCCGTAGTCGTGCGGGTCGATCTTCAGCCGGAAACGGATCTCCTTGAGGACCGTGTTGGTCTGGTTCCGCCGGGCCTCACGGGCCTTCATGTCTGCTTCGTACTTGAACTTGCCGTAGTCCATGATCTTGCAGACAGGCGGACGAGCGTCAGGTGCCACCTCGACGAGGTCGAGGTCGGCGTCCTGGGCCAGGCGCAAGGCGTCCTCCACGCGGACGATGCCGACCTGCTCGCCGTTGGGGCCGACCAGGCGGACCTCGGCGACGCGGATCCGATCGTTGATGCGGGGCTCGCTGATGTGGTGCTCCTCAGGTTCGTCGTGGGCGACCGCCGGGAACGAGGAAGGCCCCCGTCCTGGGTACAGGTGGGGGCCTCACGAGTCCGACAGTGCGCACCGGCGAACGGCACGACACCAGGCATGCACCGCATCTCAGCGGCACATCCTCGGACCGAACCCGGCCTCTGTCGTCGTCCCCTGCGCAGACAGGAGGCGAGCGGTTGATGCTCGGGTGGGATCAGCTCCACTTGTACACCGCGGCCGTCCGCCCACGTCGGGGCAGCAGAACGCGGCTGGTCGTTCTCCAGAATACCACGGGCCGGCGCTGGCACGAGTCGCGGCTGCTCGACAGCGCCCGCGACGCTTACTTGAATGATTCCAGAATACATGGGAAGGTCGCGCCATGGACCTCTCCGCTGCTCTGCGTGAGCGCGGCCTGCGCGTCACCGAGCCGCGGCTGCGCGTGTTCGACGTCGTCGGTCGCCACCCCCACGCCGATGCCGACACCGTCCTGACCGAGGTCCGTCGCACCCTGCCGACCGTCTCCGTCCAGGCGGTCTACGACGTGCTGCACGCCCTCACCGACGCCGGGCTGCTGCGCCGCATCGAGCCGGCCGGGCACCCCGCGCGCTACGAGCGCCGGGTGGGCGACAACCACCACCACGTCGCCTGCCGCGTCTGCGGTGCGCTGGGCGACGTCGACTGCGCCGTCGGGCACGCACCCTGCCTGGTCCCCAGCTCCACGTCGGGCTTCACCATCGAGACCGCCGAGGTCACGTACTGGGGCCTGTGCCCCGCGTGCCGCGCCGCCGAGACCGCCTGACTCCCCCGCACGCCCCTCGTCCGCCGGCTCCGTGGCCGCGCGGTACCTCCCGGTCGGCCCTGCCCGGCCTCGTGAAAGGAACACAGTGACCCAGGTCCCGTACACCACCACCAACGCCGGCGCGCCGGTCGCCTCGGACGCGCACTCGCAGTCCGTCGGCACCGACGGCCCCCTCGTCCTGCACGACCACTACCTCGTGGAGAAGCTCGCGCAGTTCAACCGCGAGAAGGTCCCCGAGCGCATCGTGCACGCCAAGGGTGGTGGGGCGTTCGGGACGTTCACCACGACGCACGACGTCAGCGCGTACACCCGCGCGGCGCTGTTCCAGCCGGGCGTCAGCACGGAGACGCTGCTGCGCTTCTCGACGGTGGCCGGCGAGCAGGGCTCCCCCGACACGTGGCGCGACCCCCGCGGGTTCGCGCTGAAGTTCTACACGACCGAGGGCAACTACGACCTGGTCGGCAACAACACGCCCGTCTTCTTCATCCGCGACGGCATCAAGTTCCCCGACTTCATCCACTCGCAGAAGCGCCTGCCGGGCAGCCACCTGCGCGACAACGACATGCAGTGGGACTTCTGGTCGCTGTCCCCCGAGTCCGCGCACCAGGTGACCTGGCTCATGGGCGACCGCGGCATCCCCGCGTCGTGGCGGCACATGGACGGCTTCGGCTCGCACACGTACCAGTGGATCAACGCCGCCGGTGAGCGGTTCTGGGTCAAGTACCACTTCCGGACCAACCAGGGCATCCGCAGCTTCACCGGCGAGGAGGCCGCGCAGCTGGCCGGGTCCGACGCCGACCACCACATCCGGGACCTGTACGAGGCCATCGAGGGCGGCGACCACCCGTCGTGGACCCTCTCGGTGCAGGTCATGCCGTACGCGGAGGCCGCTGGGTACCGGTTCAACCCGTTCGACCTGACCAAGGTCTGGCCGCACGCGGACTACCCGCTCATCGAGGTCGGGCAGCTCGAGCTGAACCGCAACCCGGCGAACTACTTCGCCGAGATCGAGCAGGCGACCTTCGCGCCCAGCAACTTCGTACCCGGCATCGCGGCCAGCCCCGACAAGATGCTGCTCGCGCGGATCTTCTCCTACGCCGACGCGCACCGGTACCGCGTGGGGACCAACCACGCGCAGCTGCCCGTCAACGCCCCCCACGCCGCACCCGTGCACTCCTACTCCAAGGACGGCGCGGCGCGGTACGCGTTCAACGGCCCGAGCACGCCGGTGTACGCGCCGAACTCCGTGGGCGGGGCCGCCGCCGACCCGGCGCGCGCCGCCGAGTCCATCGGCTGGGAGTCGGACGGGGTGCTGCAGCGCTCGGCCGCGACGCTGCACCCGGAGGACGACGACTTCGGGCAGGCCGGCACGCTCTACCGGGACGTCTTCGACGACGCCGCGCGGGCGCGGTTCCTCGAGACGATCACGGGTCACGTCGGCGGCGTGCGCAGCGACGAGATCCGCGAGCGCGCGATCGGCTACTGGACCCAGGTCGACGCCGGGCTCGGTAGCGCGCTGCGTGCGGCGCTGGCCGGCACGGCGCCGATCGAGACCGGCGAGCCCGCGACGGCGAGCCTCCCGGTCGCCTGACGGGCTGCCTCGGCACGGCCCGCACCAGCAGTGCAGGCCGTGCCGCGGCGTCGACGCCCAGGACGCGATGAGAGGATCGGCGCATGGCCGAGCACACCACTCCCGACGCCCCCCGCACGTCCGAGGCGGAGGCCGTGCGGGACATCGCCGACGTCGCCGCCGTCGAGGTCATCACGACCGCAGCGGTCCACCTGATGAGCGCGGCGGCGGTCAAGTGCGGGCTGAGCCCTGACACCGACGAGACGCAGGGGCGGGACTATCTCGACCTGGACGAGGCCCGCAAGCTGATCACGGCGCTCGCCGCCCTGGTGACGGCCACGGCGCCGGACATCGGCAACCAGCACGCCCGCTCCCTGCGCGACGGCCTGCGCTCGCTGCAGCTGGCGTTCCGGGAGGCCTCACCCTTCCCCGACGCCCCCGGGGACGGGCCGGGCGAGAAGTTCACCGGCTCGGTCGTCTGACCCGGCCGCCCTCCTATCCTGGGCCGATGCAGCACGACGACCCCTTCGCGCGCGACGTCCCGCCCCCGGCCGCGCAGCCGCCGGTGACCGAGGTCGTGCGCATCGACCCCGTGGCATGGTCCCCGGAGCCGGTCCGCCGCCGTCGGCCACGCGTCGCGACCGTCGTCCTGGCACTCCTGCTGGTCGCCACTCTGGTGGGCGCCGGGCTGGTCCTGTCACGGATGTTCGCCACCAACGAGGCGTGGCGGGACTCGACGCAGCGGTGGGAGACGCTCGCGCGGTCCACGGGTGAGCAGCTGGCGGCGTCGCAGGCGGACCTGGACGCGACGCGGGCGGAGCTCGAGGCGGTCAGCGCGCAGCTGGCGACCGCACAGGAGCGGATCACCCAGCTGGCCGACGAGAAGGCGCAGCTGGGCGACACGAGCGCGTCGCAGCAGCAGCTGGCGGACTACCAGGCGCGGGTGTCGCAGGCGGCGGGGCAGGTGGCCACCGCGCTGGCCAGCTGCGTCGACGGGCAGCAGCGCCTCATCGGCTACCTGCAGGACTCCGACCAGTACGACCCGGCCGACCTGGCGCGGTTCACGTCCGACGTGCAGACCGTGTGCGCGACGGCGACCGACGCGAACGCGGCGCTGCAGCGCGAGCTCGACCGATGACGCGACGCGCGGTGCTGGCCGGTTGCGGCGGCGCCGTCGTCGCGATGCTGGCCATGGCCGGCTGCGCCATGCTGCCGGGCCTGCCCGCGCCGGTGCCCACGAACGTCGTGCCGAGCGACCTGCCGCAGCAGACGCCCACCTCGAGCGGCAACCTCTCCCCCGACGGCTTCGACTCCGCGCAGCGGATGGCGGTGCGCATCCGCAACATCGGCTGCGGCACCCTGTCGACGGGGTCGGGGTTCGCGCTCGACGACCACACGCTGGTGACCAACCGGCACGTGGTCACCGACTCCTCGACGCTCCAGCTGAACACGTACGACGGTCGGGACCTCACGGCGGCGGCGACGAGCACAGCGGACCTGGCGGACCTGGCGATCGTCCGCACGGAGGACGCCCTGCCGGCCGCTCCGGAGCTGGCCGAGACCGACCCGGCGATCGGTGCCACCGTGACCGTGGTCGGCTACCCGCTCGGCAGGGCGCTGACCGTGACCACCGGGCAGGTGCTGTCCAGCCGGACGGACCCGCTGAACGAGAACCTCGGCGAGGTGCTGGTCACCGACGCCCCCGTCGAGCCCGGCAGCTCCGGTTCGGCCGTGCTGGACGACGACGGGCGCGTGGTCGGCGTCGTGTACGCCAAGGACTCGAACGGTCACAGCTTTGTGGTGCCCGTGAGCACGCTGCGGTCCATGCTGGACGACGAGGCGTCGTTCACGCCGACCGCGCCCTGCACCGGCTGACCCACCCGGAGGACCCATGGCCGTCCCGCACTTCGACCCCGCCGACCTCACCCGTGCCGTGAGCGACACCCTGTCGGTGCGCCGCGTGTTCGGCGAGGCCTACGAGCGCGACGGCACCCTCGTCATCCCCGTCGCCCGCGTCTGGGGCGCGACCGGCTCCGGCTCCGGGTCGGGCCAGGTGGGCGTGCCTGCCGACGCCGAGGGCGAGGGCGTGCCTGCGGGCGGCCAGCAGGGCGACGGCGGGGGCGGCGGGTACGGCGTTCACGTCACGGCGCTGGGAGTCTTCGTCGTGGACGGCTCGGGGGCACGCTGGCAGCCGGCGCTCGACGTCAACCGCGTGGTCCTCGGCGCCCAGCTGGTGGGGGCCGTCGTGCTCAGCACCGCCGCGCTCGCCTGGGCGTTCCGGCGTCGCTAGACCGCCGCGCGCGGGCGGAGCTCGAGGGAGTCGACGCGCGCCGCCACCAGCTCCACCCCCGCCAGGGTGGCGTTGACCTGCGCCAGCACGGCGTCGAGCCCCGGCCGGTCCAGGCCGGCCACGAGAGCGACGACGACGGCCACCTCCGCACGCGTGCCGGGCACGGCGTCGACGGTCACCACCCCGGGCAGCGGCGAGACCGCCGAGGCGATCGCGGCGCGCACCTCGGGGTCGACGCCGTCGGCGGTGACCGCGGGACGCCACCGCTCCTGCTGCGCCAGGGCCCACACGGCCGGTCGCGGGACGAGCACCGTGGTCGGGCCGCCCGGGTCGACGACGAGCACCTCCCACCCCTCGGTGACCGCCGAGAGCGCGGCGCGCGCCACGTCGGACGGCACGGGACGCGCATCGGGCCGCCACGCGGCCATCGTCGCGACGGAGGTGAACACGGGCAGGGCGGTGCGGCCGTCCGGGGAGCGGAGCGCCACGATGCCCGCGGACGCCTCCTTGTCCACCGTGTGCGCGTGACCGCCGTGCACGACCGTGTCCTCGACCTCGAGCTCGGCCAGCACGGGCACCAGCACCCGGGTCCCGGTCAGCGCCTCGACCAGGCCGGCGACCGTGCCGACACCCCTGTCGATCGCGTCCAGGGCGGCCGCGACGGCCGGGTCGGCCGTGCCGTCGTCGCCCGCGAACGGTGACGACGGCGGCAGCTCGCGTCCGGTCACGGGCGGCCGGCGACGTCCAGCGCCTCGGGCAGGGTGAACGCGCCCGCGTACAGCGCCTTGCCGACGATCGCACCCTCGACCCCGAGCGGGACCAGCGTCCGCAGCACCCTCAGGTCCTCCAGGCTCGAGACGCCGCCCGAGGCGATCACGGGGGCGTCCGTGCGAGCGCACATCTGCTGCAGCAGCTCGACGTTCGGGCCGGTGAGCATGCCGTCCTTGTGCACGTCGGTCACCACGTAGCGGGCGCAGCCGGCGTCCTCGAGGCGGGCCAGCACCTCCCAGAGGTCCCCGCCCTCCTGCGTCCAGCCGCGGGCGGCCAGCGTGGTGCCGCGCACGTCGAGCCCGACCGCGATCTGCTCGCCGAACGAGCCGATCACCCGCGCGGTCCACTCCGGGTTCTCCAGCGCGGCGGTGCCGAGGTTGACCCGGGTGGCGCCGGTGCCGAGCGCACGCTCCACGGAGGCGTCGTCGCGGATGCCCCCGGACAGCTCAACCTTGACGCCCTTGCCCACCAGCTCCGCGGTCACCTCGGCGAGCAGGTCCGCGTTCGAGCCGCGACCGAAGGCGGCGTCGAGGTCCACGAGGTGGATCCACTCCGCGCCGCCCGCGTGCCAGTCCAGCGCGGCGGACAGCGGGTCGCCGTAGCCCGTCTCAGTGCCGGCGGCGCCCTGGGTCAGCCGGACGGCCTGCCCGTCGGCGACGTCGACGGCGGGCAGCAGCTCGAGGCGGTCGGTCATTCGTGACTCCTGGTCGGGGCGGTGGTGGGCAGGGACGAGACCCAGCGGGCGAGCACCCGGGCGCCGGCCTCGCCGGACGACTCGGGGCGCAGCTGGAGGGCGACGAGCGGGCCGTTCTCGACGGCGACCACGAAACGCTCCTCACCGGCGGACCAGGTGACGACCGGGACCAGGACGCGGGTGTCCGCAGGCCAGTGGTCGAGCAGGGGGAAGGACCGGGCGGCGTGCGTGCGGGCGACGTGAACGTGGGCCTCCCCGAGGCCCGCGAACAGGGCGGACCCGTCGGGCACGTCGACGGCCGTGAGGTCCTGCGGGGGGTCGATCGCCTCCACCACGCCCGCCCACTCGCCGAGGCCCTCCGTGCGGGCGCCGTCCTGCACGATCTCCGTGAACATCACGTGCATGCCGACGCCGACCGCGAGCACCGGGCGACCGCCCGCAAGCCTGCGGTCGACCACCTGGTCGGCCCCGATCGCGCGCAGGGCGGGCATCACGTCCGCGGCGGGTGCGTCGCCCGCGACGACGAGGCCGTCGGCGGCCAGCGCGGAGCGCTTGTCCGCCGTCACCAGCACCCGGGCACCGGCGCCGGTCAGCGCCTCGGCCAGCGCCGACTGGTCGTCGGCGCCGTGGTCGAGCACGACGACGAGGGGCTGGGCGGGCACCGGACCACGGTACCCGCGGCTGCGGCCGGGCATGCACGGACGCCGGTCCGCGAGACGGCCGGCGTCCGTCCCGCCGCAGGTCAGGAACCCGTGCAGGTGAGGGTCGGGGATCCCGGCGCCGCGCCGTTGCCGACGAACCCGAACGTCGTGGACGCGCCGGCGCCGAGCAGGCCGTTGTACGGGGCGTTCGCCACGGACACGCGCGAGCCGCTCTGCGACGCGACCCCGTTCCAGAGGTTGTTGAGCGTCTGGCCCGACGGGAAGATCCAGCCCACCGACCAGCGGCTCAGCATCGCCGAGCCGGTGTTCTTGACGGTCACCGCACCCTGGAAGCCGCCCTGCCACGACCCGGTGACCGCCAGGGTCGCGCTGCAGCCTGCCGGTCCGGAGGTCGGGGTGGGGGTGGGCGTGCTCGTCGGCGTCGGGCTCTGCGTCGGCTGCGGACCGTCCGTCGTGACGGAGAAGCTGTTCAGGGTCAGGCCTGCGCCGCCGACCCACGGCTCGAAGCCCGCCTGGATGCTGGTCAGGTACCAGCTGGTCGAGCCGAGCCCGCGGGCCACGACGTCCTTCCAGAAGTCGTTGACCAGGAAGGTCGCCGACGAGGTGGGCTGCTGACGCACGTACGAGATGACGTTCCAGCCTGCCGAGCCGGACCAGATGTCCCACGTCGCACCGGCGATGCTCGCCGTGCCGATCTTCGACCCGATCGGCTGGATGGGGCCGGCGTGGTTGAGCCAGACCATCAGCTCCGCGCCGTCGTTCTGGCCGGTGGTCGTGGACGGCCGGGACCTGTGGAACCAGATGTCGTAGGCGGCGTCGTACGTCCCGCTGCTCGGGAACGTCATGCTCACGCTCGTCGAGATCGTGGCGAACCGCGGGTCGGACGCCTGCAGGCCGTTGGGGCTGAGGATGTTGCCGTTGGTGGTGCAGCTGGAGTAGTGGCAGCCGTAGTACGCCGCCGGATAGGACTTGGGGGCGCCGTTGGTGGCGACGGAGCCGTCGGCCTGCGTCACGGTGAAGCCGGTGCTGCTGACGTCGATGCACTGCGTGGCGCTGGTGCCCCAGCGGTTGTTCATCACGGTGTACCGGCCACCCTGGATGGGGGCGCTCCCCCACTGGTCGCACAGGACCGGTGCGGCGGAGGCGACCTGGGCGGCGGCGACCCCCGACATCCCGAGCAGCGAGCAGAGCAGGGCGACGAGCGCGACGGTGCGGCTTCGGCGGGTCATGCGGGCCAGGCAACCACCCGCACGCGACGCCCGCGACCGGCTAAACGATTCCGTCTGTACCGCTACACCTGACCGCGCTTCGCGATCGTGCGCATCGCCTGCCAACGGGACATGCCGACGCTGGTGACCATCCCCGCGACCTCGGCCGCCTGCACCGATCCGAGCAGGAGGTCCTCGAGCACCGGCGGAGCGTCGGACAGGACGAGGCCCGCGGGCAGGCCCTCCCCACGCTCGCCGCCCGTCCACCGCGAGGCGGTGATCTGTCCCTCGCGCCGCTCCAGCAGGATCACCGGGATGGTGCGGAGCAGCCTCGAGATCGCCGCGGCGCCGTCCGACGCGGCGGCGGGGTCGCGCAGGGACGCGATCGCGCCGATGGGCGTCGGCACGACGTCGACGTCGACCTTGGCGATCGCGCAGGCCGCCGCGAGCGGAGCCGGCGCGGCGACCTGCGTGATGACGAGCACGACCGACGGGTCCTCGTCGGCGCCGTCGACCAGCGAGGAGAGGTCGTCGGGAACCTCGAAGTCGTCGGGGAGGTCGGTCACAGCGCGCCCTTCGTCGACGGGATGCCCTCCACGCGGGGGTCGAGCGCGACCGCGAACCGCAGCGCCCGGGCGAGGGCCTTGAACTGCGCCTCGACGATGTGGTGCGGGTCGCGGCCCGCGAGCACGCGGACGTGGATGCTGAACGCGGCGTGGTGCGCGATGGACTCGAGCACGTGCCGGGTGAGCGAACCCGTGAAGTGGCCCCCGATGAGGTGGTACTCCTGCCCGGGAGGCTCGCCCGTGTGCACCAGGTACGGGCGACCGGACACGTCCACGACGGCCTGCGCGAGCGCCTCGTCCAGCGGCACCGTGGCGTCCCCGAACCGCGAGATGCCGCGCTTGTCGCCCAGCGCCTCCCGCAGCGCCTCCCCGATCGTGATCGCGACGTCCTCCACCGTGTGGTGCGCGTCGATGTGGGTGTCACCCGTCGCCTTCACGGTGAGGTCGATGAGCGAGTGCTTGCCCAGCGCGGTGAGCATGTGGTCGTAGAACGGCACGGTCGTCGAGATGTCGGTGCGGCCGGTGCCATCGAGGTCCAGCTCGACCAGCACGCTCGACTCGCTGGTCGCGCGCTCGATGCGCGCGGTACGCCCCTTGGGAGCACTCACAGTCCTGCCACCTCCACCAGGGCGCCCTGGAACGCCACCATGTCCTGCGGGGTGCCGACCGACACCCGCAGCCATCCGTCGGGTCCGACCTCACGGATCAGGACTCCACGGTCGAGCAGACCCTGCCAGATCGCGTGCCGGTCGTCGAACAGGCCGAAGAGCACGAAGTTCGCGTCGGAGTCCGCCACGGTCAGACCGCGCTCGCGCAGCCAGACGACCAGGGCGTCGCGCTCGTCGCGCAGCGACCCGACCTGGGCCATCAGGGCAGGGGCGTGCCGGAGCGCTGCGCGGGCGACCGCCTGCGTCACGGCCGACAGGTGGTACGGCAGGCGCACCACCCGCAGGGCGTCGACGAGCGCGGGCGCCGCCGCCAGGTAGCCGACCCGCGCGCCCGCCAGGCCGAACGCCTTGGACATGGTCCGGCTCACCGCGAGGTGCGGGTGGTCGGCCAGCAGCTCGAGCGCCGACGGGGTCCCCGCGCGGCGGAACTCGCCGTACGCCTCGTCGACGACGACCACGCACCCGCCCGGCACGGCCGCGGCGGCGTCGAGGACGGCGAGCACGGTCTGCGCGGGCAGCGCCGTGCCGGTGGGGTTGTTCGGGCTGGCCAGCAGCACCACGGACGGCGAGTGCTCGGCGATCGCGGCGCGCGCGACGTCGGCGTCGAGCCCGAAGTCCGCCTCACGCCTGCCCGCGACCCAGCCCGTGAACGTGTCCCGGGCGTACTCCGGGTACATCGAGTACGTGGGCGCGAACGACAGCACCGTGCGACCCGGGCCGCCGAACGCCTGCAGGACGTGCAGCATGATCTCGTTCGAACCGTTCGCCGCCCACACCTGCGCGGTGGCCAGCTCCACGCCGGACTCCACCCGCAGGTACCCGGCCAGGTCGCCCCGGAGCGCCTCGAAGTCCCGGTCGGGGTAGCGGTTCAGGCCGGAGGCCGCCTCGGCCACCGCGGCCGCGATGTCCGCGACGACGTCGGGCGCGGGCGCGTAGGGGTTCTCGTTGACGTTGAGCAGGTGTGGCACGTCCAGCTGCGGGGCGCCGTACGGCTCCAGGCCGACGAGGTCGGGGCGCAGCGGGAGCGCTCCGCGGGCGAGGTCAGCAGTCACGTGCCGAGTCTAGGGAGCCTGCGCGGACGCCTGCCGCGCCGTCCAGGCCGCCAGCCGCTGCAGGCCCTCGTCGAGGCTCACCCTGGGTACCCAGCCCAGCGCCTCGCGCGTGCGGCGCTGGTCGAACCAGTGCGCGGTCGAGAGCTGCTCCGCCACGAACCGGGTCAGCGGGGGCTCACCGGGCAGCGGGAGTGCGCGCCACGCGGCGTCGAGCACCGACCCGGCGCCCCGTGCGAGCGCCGCGGGCAGGTGCCGGTGCGGGACGGGCGCACCGCTCGCCGCGCAGATCCCCGCGAGCAGCTCGACCACCGGGCGGGGCTCCCCGTTCGTGACGACGTACGGCTCCCCGTACGCGGTGTCGTCGGCCTGCAGTGCGGCCACGAGGGCGTCGACGGCGTTGTCGACGTAGGTGGTGTCGATGAGCGCGGCGCCGCTGCCCAGCACGGGCAGCCGGCCCGCCCGCGCGCGGTCCACCACGCGGCCGACCAGCTGCGTGTCCCCGGGGCCCCACACGACGTGCGGGCGTACGACGATCACGCGGAGCCCGTCGGCGGCGTCGGCCGCGAGCGCCAGGAGCTCCGCCCGGGCCTTGGTCCGGGCGTAGCTGCCGCGGGCGCGCTC
>NZ_CAURTV010000108.1:0-11543 GCF_963527515.1 uncultured Cellulomonas sp.
CGCCGGTGCTGCCCGGCGTCGTCGTCCCCGCGGCCCGGCGGCGGCTGCGCAGCCTCGTCGGCCACCTCGTCGCCGACGACGGCCCGGGACTGGCCGGGCACCTGGCCGCGACCCGCGCGGAGGGCTTCCGGCTCAACCTCAACCTGCTGGGCGAGGCGGTGCTGGGTGAGCGCGAGGCGACCGCGCGGCTGGCGCGCGTGCAGGCCCTGGTCGAGCGTCCCGACGTGGACTACGTGTCCGTGAAGGTGTCCGCGGTGGCCAGCCAGCTCTCCACCTGGGACACCGAGGGCAGCGTCTCCCGCGTGGTCGAGCGCCTGCGGCCGCTGTACGTCTCGGCGGCGCGGCACGGGACGTTCCTCAACCTCGACATGGAGGAGTACCGCGACCTCACCCTCACCCTGCGTGTCTTCGAGCGGCTCGTGTCCGACCCGGAGCTCATGGCGGCGGAGTCGGGGATCGTCCTGCAGGCCTACCTGCCGGACGCGGCCGACGCCCTCGAGGAGCTCACCGGCATCGCGACCGAGCGCCGCGACGCCGGCGGCGCACGGCTCAAGGTGCGCCTGGTCAAGGGCGCCAACCTCGCGATGGAGCAGGTCGAGGCCGAGCTGCACGGCTGGCCGCAGGCGCCCTACGGCTCCAAGGCGGAGGTCGACGCCGCATACCTGCGGCTGGTCGACCGGGCCCTCGACCCCGCCCGGACGTCCGCGCTGCGGGTCGGGGTGGCCAGCCACAACCTGTTCCACGTGGCGGCCGCGCACCTGCTCGCACAGCGCCGCGGCGTCTCGGAGGCGCTGGACGTCGAGATGCTGCAGGGCATGGCTCCCGCGCAGGCGCGCGCGGTCCGCGACGAGGTGGGCGCCGTGCTCCTGTACACGCCGGTGGTCGCCCGCCACGACTTCGACGTCGCCATCTCCTACCTGGTGCGGCGCCTGGAGGAGAACTCCGCGAGCCAGAACTTCCTGCACGCCCTCTTCGCCGACCCCGCCGCGATGGACGCGCAGGAGCAGGCGTTCCGGGTGGCCTACCGCGACCGCGACGAGCCGTCCACCGCCGCACGCCGGGCCGCCCGCCCGGTCGCGGACGCCCCCCGTCCCGAGGCCTTCGCCAACACCCCGGACACCGACCCGGCGGTCGGGGTGGCCCGGGCCTGGGCGCGCGGCGTGGTGGAGCGCGACGTGCCTGTGCCCGGCAACGCCGTCGAGGTCACGACGACGGACGAGGTCGACGACGTCGTCGCGCGCGCGTCGGACGCCCTGCCCGCGTGGGCGGCCACCCCGCCCGCCGAGCGCGCGCGTGCGCTGCGGGCGGTGGCCGCGGCACTCGAGGACGCCCGCGCCGACCTGGTCGCGACCATGGTGCACGAGACCGGCAAGACGGTCGCCGAGGCGGACCCGGAGGTCAGCGAGGCCGTGGACTTCGCGCGGTACTACGCCGACCGCGCCGCCGACCTCGCCGACGGCGCGGTCCCGGGTGCCGTGCACCGGCCGTCGGGGCTCACCGTCGTCACGCCGCCGTGGAACTTCCCGGTGGCGATCCCCGTGGGCTCGGTGCTCGCCTCCCTGGCTGCGGGCAGCCCGGTGCTGGTCAAGCCGGCACCGCAGGCACCCCGGTGCGGCCAGGTCGCGATGGCGGCTGTCCAGCGGGGGCTCGACCAGGCCGGCGCGCCCGCAGGGACCCTCACCGTCGTGCTGAGCCCCGAGGGGGACGTCGGGCGCCGGCTGGTCACCCACCCCGGGGTCGCCCGGGTGCTGCTCACCGGCTCCATCGAGACCGCGCAGCTCTTCGCCGGCTGGCGGCCGGACCTCGACGTCGTCGCCGAGACGTCCGGGAAGAACGCGCTGGTCATCACCCCGTCCGCGGACGTGGACCTGGCCGTCGCGGACCTGGTGCGGTCGGCCTTCGGGCACGCCGGGCAGAAGTGCTCGGCGGCCTCCCTGGCGATCCTCGTCGGGTCGGCCGGCCGCTCGGACCGGCTGCGCCGCCAGCTCGCCGACGCGGTCGAGTCGCTGCGCGTCGGCCCGCCCACGGAGCTGGGCACGGCCGTCGGGCCGCTGACCGAACCCGCCTCCGGCAAGCTGCTCCGGGCGCTCACCACCCTCGACCCGGGGGAGTCCTGGCTGGTGCGGCCGCGGCAGCTCGACGACGAGGGCCGGCTCTGGACGCCCGGCGTGAAGCACGGCGTCGCGCCCGGCTCCTGGTTCCACACCACGGAGTGCTTCGGTCCGGTCCTCGGCGTCATGCGGGTGGACACCCTCGACGAGGCGATCGACCTGCAGAACGCGGTCGCCTTCGGGCTGACCGGCGGCCTGCACTCGCTCGACGAGGGGGAGATCGCGCACTGGCTCGACCGCGTCGACGTCGGCAACGCCTACGTCAACCGGCACATCACCGGTGCGATCGTGCGACGCCAGCCCTTCGGCGGGTGGAAGGCGTCGACCGTCGGCCCCGGCGCGAAGGCGGGCGGTCCGCACTACGTCGCCCAGATCGGCCGTTGGCAGGACGCCCCGGACGTGCCCCAGGAGGACTCGGCCTGGCTGGCGTGGGCCCGCGCGGACGACGCCCGGGTGTGGGCGGACGACCTGTCACGCGAGCACGACCCGTCAGGGCTGCGCGTCGAGGCCAACCTCCTGCGCTACCGCCCGGTCCCGCACCTGACCGTCCGCGCGGGCGACGACGCTCGCCCGCGCGAGGTCGAGCGGGTGCGCCACGCCGCGCGCACCGCCGGGGTGCCCATGACGCTCAGCGACGTGTCGGCCGAGTCGCACGAGGCGTTCGCCGCGCGCGTCCGCTCCGGAGCGGTGACCGGGCGGGTCCGCGTCGTCGGGTCCGCACCCGGGCTCCGCGAGGCCGCCGCCACCCGGGTCGGCGACGTGACCGTCCTCGACGCCCCCGTGCTGGCCAGTGCCTCCCGCGAGCTGCTCACGGTCGTGCGCGAGCAGGCCGTCAGCCGTACCCTGCACCGGTTCGGCCACGTGCCACCGGCGGCGCGCTGACGGCCCTGGCCCTCCACGCGCCGCCGGCGGCGCGCTCACGGCCTCGGCTCTCGGTCCGCGCTACGCCGAGGCGCGGATGACGAGCTCGGGCGCGAAGATCAGCGGCGGCGACGGGGGTGCGCCGTTCAGCTGGTCGAGCAGACGCGCGCCGGCCGCCCGGGCCATCGCGACGACGGGCTGGATGACGCTCGTGAGCGGGGGAGTGGTCGACGCGGCCACACCGAGGTTGTCGTAGCCGACCACCGCGACGTCCCCGGGGACCTCCCGGCCGTGCTCCGCCAGCACGCTCAGCGCGCCGGCCGCCATGAGGTCGGACGCGATGAAGATGGCATCCACGTCCGGGTACCTGGCGAGCAGCTCGCGCGCCGCGATGGTGCCGGACGCCATGGTGAAGTCGCCGTGCACCACCGCGTCGTCCGACATGCCGGCCGCGCGGATCGCGTTGCGCCACCCGGTCAGCCGGTCGATGCCGGCCGACATGTCCGCGGGTCCGGCGATCGTCGCGATGCGGGTGCAGCCGCGGTCGATGAGGTGCTGCGTGGCCAGGCGCCCACCCTCGACGTTGTCGGTGTCGACGTACTGCACGTCGCGCTCGTCCGCGGACAGCGGCCGGCCGACGAAGACGTTGGGCACGCGCGACAGCTGCAGCGCGCGGTCGAGCTCGTCGTTGGCGTGGTGCGACACGACGATCGCGCCGTCCACGTGCCCGTTGCGCAGGTACCGGACCGTGCGCTCGCTCTCGCCCGGGCGGGCGATGACGAGCACGACCTGCATGTCCGAGTCGGCCAGCGAGGTGCTCAGGCCGTTGAGCGTCCCCGCGAAGAACGGGTCCGAGAGCACGCGCTCGTCCGGTTCGGGGACGACGAGCGCGATGGAGTCGGTGCGCTTGGTGACCAGCGAGCGAGCCGCACGGTTCGGGGTGTAGCCGAGGTCGGCGACCGCGGACTCGACCGAGGCGAGCGCCTCGGGAGACACGCGCAGCCCGCCGTTGATGGCCCGGGAGGCCGTGGAGCGCGAGACGCCGGCCCGTTCGGCCACCTGCTCGAGCGTGGGCGCGGGCGGCCGCGCAGAGTCCACGCGGACCGGGATGTTGTCGACCACCGTTGGTCTTCCCTCCTGTGGCTGCCGAGGCAGCGATGACGAGCTGGTGACGAGAACGGCGGGGTGCTGGGGGAGCACCCCGCCGTTCCTGTCAGCCGGGTTCCTGCGGTCGGGGAGGACCGCGGTCGACCGGGACGTGCCGTGAACAGTCTGACCGCGTCAGCCCTTGACGGCACCCTGCATGATGCCGGCCACCAGCTGACGGCCCGCGACGAAGAACAGGATGATCAGCGGGATCGTCGAGATGGTGACGCCCGCCATGATCAGGGACATGTCCTTGAAGTAGGACGCCTGGAGCAGCTGGATGGCCACGGGCAGCGTCGGGTTCTGGTTGCCCAGGACGATGAACGGCCAGAAGAAGTTCGTCCACGAGGCGACGAACGTGAACAGGCCGAGCATCACGGCTGCGGGACGAGCGGCCGGCAGGGCGATGTGCCAGAAGGTCCGGATCATCGACGCGCCGTCCACGCGGGCGGCCTCGACGAGCTCGTACGGCAGGGCCGACTCGAGGTACTGCGTCATCCAGAAGACACCGAACGCGGTGACCAGGCCCGGCACGATGACCGCGATGAGCTTGCCGGTCCAGCCGAGCTGGGACATCAGGATGAACAGCGGGACGATGCCCAGCTGCGTCGGCACGGCCGTGGTGGCGATGACGAACACGAGCAGGGCGTTGCGGCCGCGGAACCGCAGCTTGGAGAACGAGAACCCGGCGAGCGTCGAGAAGAGGACCACGGAGAACGCCGTGATCGTCCCGACGATGATCGAGTTGCCGAGCGCCTTCCAGAACTGGATCTCGCCGTTGAGCACCTTGCCGACGTTCGTGAAGAACTCCCCCTGCGGGATGAGCGACGGGATCGGGTTCTGCGCGATGGCCGGGGCCGTCGACGAGGCGAGCAGGAACGCGTAGTACAGCGGCGCGATCGCCAGGACGATGGCACCCGTCAGCAGGACGTAGGTGACCCAGCCCGGACGACGGTCCGACCCGGCTGCCGTGGAGCGGCTCCGCCCGGCGGCGCGGGCGGCACCGCGGCCCGCGGTCTGCCGGATGACCGGCAACGAGGGGGCGCTCATCGGGAAACCTTCTTCCGCTTCTTCGTCGTCGAGGTCTCCGACGAGATCCTGCGCGTCGCCGCGAAGTTGATCATGGCGATCACGATGATGATGAGGAACAGGATCCAGGCCACCGCGGACGCCCGTCCGAAGCTCTTCTGGTTGCCCCAGCCGAGCTCGTAGATGTACATGGTGGCTGTCATCCACTGGCGGCTCGGGCCACCCTGGCCGGTCTGGTCGAACAGGCGCGGCTCGTCGAAGATCTGCAGGCCACCGATGGTCGACGTGATGACCACGAAGATGATCGTCGGCCGCAGCATCGGGACCGTGACCGAGAAGAACTGACGCACCCGGGACGCGCCGTCCAGGACGGCCGCCTCGTAGAGGTCACGCGGGATCGCCTGCATCGCGGCGAGCAGGATGAGGGTGTTGTACCCGGTCCAGCGGAAGTCGACCATCGTGGCGATCGCGATGTGGCTCGGGAGGACCTGCGCTTGCCAGCCGATCGGGTCGATGCCGATGTAGCCGAGCACCGTGTTGATGAGGCCGGACTTGGGGGCGAACAGCTTGCCGAAGACGAGGCTGACGGCGACCGGTGCCACGACGTAGGGCAGCAGCACGCCCATGCGCCAGAAGGTCCGTGCGCGCAGGTTCGCGTCGAGGAGCGCCGCGAGCACGATCGCGATGATCAGCTGGGGGACCGTCGAGATCAGGAAGATGCTGAAGGTGTTGCGCAGGCCCTTCCAGAAGTTGGGCTCCTGCAGGACGAACAGGTAGTTCTCGAAGCCGACGAAGTCACCCTTGCCGCCGATCAGGTTCCAGTCGTGCACGGACACGTAGGCCGTGTACGCCAGGGGGAACAGACCCGTGATCGCGAAGAGGATGAAGAACGGGGAGATGTAGAGGTACGGCGAGACCTTGACGTCCCAGCGACCCAGGGTCTGGCTGAAGCCGACCCGGCGCGGTGCGCGCTCGGGGTCGCGCTGCCGCCCGCGGTCGAGCTGGGGCGAGGTGGTGGAGGTGGCCATCAGGTGTCCTTCGTGGCGGTGGTCGGGAGCCTGCGCTGGCGGGGCCGGGCCGATGGGTGACCCACCGGCCCGGCCCCGCGGCTAGCGTCAGCCGAGTGCGTTGACCGCGCTCACGAAGGTGTCCCACTGAGCAGCGGCGTCACCACCGTTGACGTCGACCTCGGTCAGAGCCGACTGCATCGCGTCGTTGACGGCGAAGTAGTTCGGGCCCTTGAACGGGGCGACGATGCCCTCGGCGCGGTTGGCCAGGATCTGGCCGGCCGGGGCGTTGTTGAAGAACGCGTTCGTGGAGCCGAGCAGCTCGTCCGAGGCGAGCGCCTCGACCTGGCTCGGGAACGTGCCCTTGTTCTTGTAGGCCTGGAGCTGCTGCTCCGGGGCCGTCAGCCAGGCAGCGAACTTCTTCGCGGCCTCGACGTTCTTGCCCTGCGCCGGGACGGTCATGAACGAGCCGCCCCAGTTGCCGGCGCCGCCGGGGAAGACGTCCGCGATGTCCCAGCCGGTCACGCCGGCCGAGTTGCCCTCGATGACACCGAGCATCCAGCCCGGGGCCAGCATGGTCGCGAAGCCGTCCGTCTGGAACGAGGCGGTCCAGTCGTCGCTCCACTGGCCGAGGTGCGCCGACAGGTTGTCGGTGACCGAGGCCGTGGTGACGGCGTCGTAGATGTCCTTGACCTCGGGGTTCGTCGCGGCGACGATCGCGCCGTCGTCGGACTCGTAGGCGTTCTTGACCTGGTTGATCATGCCCTGGTAGATGGCACCAGCAGCGTCGAAGAACGGCTTGCCCGTGGCCTCGGTGTACTGCTTGCCGAAGGCGAAGTAGTCGTCCCACGTGGCGTCCGCGCCACCGAGAGCAGCGGCGACGTCCTCACGCGTGGACGGCAGGCCGGCGGCGGCGAGCAGGTCGCCGCGGAACGCGATCGCCTGCGGGCCGATGTCCGTGCCGTAGCCCAGCAGGATGCCGTCGGGCGTGGTGGCCTGCTCGACCTTCCACGGGAGCCAGCGGTCGGCGAGCTCGGGGTCCGTCAGGTCGGCGAACTTGTCCGGGTACTGCATGAGCTCGGGGAGCCAGTCGATCTCGATCATCTCGACGTCCGAGGCACCGGAACCCGACGCGAGGCGCGTGTTCAGGTTGTCGCGGGCCTCGTTGGAGGTCGCAGCCTTCTTGTTCTCGATCGTGACGCCCGGGTTCTCGGCCTCGTACGCGGCGAACATCTCGTCCGTGTAGCCAGGCTCGTTGAACGTGCCGAGCGTCAGGGTGATGTTCTCCGTGCCGCCCTCGGACGGCTCGTCGGCCGGCGTGTCGGAGGCGCCGGAGCAGGCGGTGGCGAGGAGGGCGATGCCCGTGACCCCCGCCGCGGCCGCCCACATCTTGCTGGTGGTCTTGCGCACTGTGACTCCCTTGTCAGTCGGACGGCGTCCTCGCCGTACCCCTAGGGCACCCGTCGTCCGCTCGCCGCAGGGGGCGCGGACGGACGTCGGGTTGGGCCGTGTGGACCCGGCGCGGTCGGTTCCCAGCGATGCAGATGCGGGAGCGTTCCCACGCGCTGCGGATACTGTCGTCGGCAGCCTTCCGAGTGTCAAGGACGCTCGGGTCCGATTTGGGCGTGGTAGCGATCCCACACCGGTGTTCTTGCAGGTCAGAGCGATATGGACATCGGTCCGTGTTACCGAATCGTTACGGCTGCGGCGCCTGTCCGTGATCAGCGATCCAGCGCCGGGCCACGTCCTGCTCGACCTCGAGCGCGGATCGGATCGCACCGGCGGCCGCCTGCTCGATCGCCGAGGCGAACAACGGCACCGAGGCACGCAGCTCGCCGTCGTAGGTCACGGTGGTCGCACCCGGTCCCGACGCGGTCAGCGCGGTCCGCCCGCTCAGCCGGACCGGGGCGCCGGCGATCTCGACGACGACCGTCCCGACGCGCGAGCCGTCGGCCGCGGGGGCCTCCCACGCCTCGACCTGCCGGACGTCGATCTGGCTCCCGACGAAGCTGCGCAGGTGTGCCGGGATCTGCTCGGTCGGCAGCGCGCGCCGGCTGGTCACCGTGAAGGCGTCGTCGGCGGTCCTCGTGACGTCCACGTGCTGCTCGAGCGCGCCGCTGGCCCGGACCTTCTCGTGCACGTACTCGGGGTCGGCCAGGAGCAGCGCCGCGGCGCGCACGTCGGTCGGCAGGTCGAGCGTCACGCTCAGTCGCACGGTCAGGGTCCTTCGGGAGGTCGGGCGGTGGGTCCGAGGCTAGCCGCCCACGTCCTGGCCGTCCTGTCCGACGGGCGGTCGCGGCCACCTACCCTGGTGGCGTGTCCACGCTGAGCACCCTCGCCGCTCGTCATGCCGCGCTCGATGCTCATGACCTCGAGTGGCTGCACCTGCTCGTCGGCGACTGGCAGGTGCTCTCCGACCTCGCGTTCGCGGACCTCGTGCTCTGGCTCCCGACCACCGACGGGGACTTCGTCGCCATCGCCCAGTGCCGGCCCTCCACCGGCGCGACCGTCCACTACGACGACGTCGTCGGCTCGAGCGCGCCGGAGGGCCAGCGACCTCAGCTGCAGCGCTCCCTGGACGAGCGGGCCGCCCAGCGGTCGCGCGAGCCTCGGTGGTTCGGCTCGTACGCGGTGCGCGAGGAGGCGGTCCCCGTCGTCCGCCGCGGCAAGGCGATCGCCGTGCTCGCCCGCCAGACCAACCTCGGCGGCGCCCGGACGCCCAGCCGGCTCGAGCTCAACTACGTCGAGGCGGCCGACGACATCTTCGCGATGGTCGGCCGCGGGGAGTTCCCCGCACCGGACGCGCCCACCGGTCCGCGCCGGGGCGCCCCGCGCGTCGGGGACGGGCTGGTCCGGCTGAACTCCGAGGGAGAGGTGCTCTACGCGAGCCCCAACGCCCTGTCCTGCTTCCACCGGCTCGGCGTGGTGGGCGACCTGGTGGGGCGCTCCCTGGTCGAGGTCACGGCCGACCTGATCGAGCAGCACGACACCGTCGACGAGTCGATGCCCCTGGTGCTCATGGGGCGTGCGCCGTGGCGCGTGGACGTCGAGGCGCGCGGCGTGGCGCTGTCCCTGCGTGCGGTGCCGCTCACCGAGCACGGCCAGCGCGTCGGGGCCGTCCTGCTGTGCCGTGACGTCTCGGAGCTGCGGCGGCGCGAGCGCGAGCTGATCACCAAGGACGCGACGATCCGCGAGATCCACCACCGCGTGAAGAACAACCTGCAGACCGTGGCCGCTCTGCTGCGGCTGCAGTCGCGACGGGTCGCCTCGCCCGAGGCCAAGGAGGCGCTGGGGGAGGCGATGCGGCGGGTCGCCACCATCGCGCTCGTGCACGAGACCCTGTCGCAGACCCTCGACGAGAGCGTGCCGTTCGACGACCTGGTGGGCCGCAGCCTGCGGCTCGCCGCGGACGTGGCCACCGAAGGCGCGAGCGTGCGGACCCTGGTGCGGGGGTCGTTCGGCTCGATCCCCGCGGAGGACGCGACCGCGCTGGCGCTGATCCTCACGGAGCTGGTGACCAACGCGGTCGAGCACGGGTTCGAGGGACGCGAGTCGGGGACCGTCGAGGTGATCGTCGAGCGGCACGACGACGCCCTGCGGGTCGAGGTGGCCGACGACGGCTCGGGGCTGCCGACGGAGCGCGGCGCCGGCACGGGTCTGGGCACCCAGATCGTCTCGACCCTGGTGACCAACGAGATGCGCGGCACGATCGAGTGGACGAGCCGCGAGGGCGGCGGGACGTCGGTGATCATCGAGGCCCGGCTGCGGGGACCGCGCGAGGCGGCGGCGCTGATCTGACGCCGGACGCGACGCGGCCCCGCCGCGTGGTGCGCGACGGGGCCGGTGCGGTGCGGTGCGAGGTCAGCTGGCGCGGCGCTGGCGGGCCGTGCGGCGCTTGAGCGCGCGGCGCTCGTCCTCCGAGAGCCCGCCCCAGACGCCCGCGTCCTGGCCGGTCTCGATCGCCCACTTCAGGCAGGTGTCGACGACGGGGCAGCGGCGGCAGACGGCCTTCGCCTCCTCGATCTGGAGCAGGGCAGGTCCGGTGTTGCCGATGGGGAAGAACAGCTCCGGGTCCTCGTCGAGACACGCTGCGCGGTGGCGCCAATCCATGGGTTCTCTCCTAGGCACACGTCGAGACGGCGCCCGGGTGAGGGCGCACAGGTCTGGACACGAGATCGGGGGTGGGGGACGTGCTGCATCAAGGCTCGCATCGGTATCGGAAGTCCACAAGGGTTACGGGGAGGTTTCACGTGCATGAAGGCTGAGGTGTTCGTCACACCTGTGCGTGGGCTGTGCTCACCCCGTTCCCGCATATTGCTGCAGGTGAGGGCCGGTGTGGGACGAACGTCCCGACGTTCGCGGCGGTTCCGGACGGTGATCGGCGTCACGTCGTGGCGTGGGACACGTCCGGGACGTGGTATCAGGGGCAGAGGTCGCGTCTGCATACCGTCGGTGCAGGTCAGGGAGCAGGTCTGCGCAGAGCCACCCTGCGCTGCCGAGCACCCCCCGCGGTGCCTAGGCTCGTCCCCGTGACCGCTCGCCGACCCGCTCTCCTCATCGCCGTGTGCCTCCTGGTGACGGTCGAGGCCGCCGCGTTCCTGGGGCTCGGGATCGCGTGGGTCGCCGACGTCGTGCGGGGCGCCGCGTCGATGCCGGCCGCGAGCCTGTTCCTCGCCGCGTTCGGGTGCGGCATCGCCTTGCTGCTCCTGCTCGCGGCGCGCGGGCTCCTGCGCGGCCGGGGGTGGGCGCGCTCGCCGGTCATCATGTGGCAGATCCTGCTGGTCGTGCTGGCGGTCGGATGGCTGCGCGCCGAGCCGTCCGTCTGGGCGGCCGCCGTGCTGGTGGTCGCCGTGCTGATCGGCGTCGGGCTGATGATCCCGTCGGTCGTGGCCGTCACGGCTCGTCGCCCGCCGCCGGTCGAGTAGCCGACCCGACCGCGTAGACCTGCACGACCGTCGCCGTCCGGCCGCTCAGGAGCACCCCGCGCCCGGGTGGCCGGTGCCGAGGGTCGACCGACCACGGCGCCCGCTCGCCGACGAGCTCGGCCGAGGCGGGATCGTGCGCGTCCAGCACGAGCGTGCGGCGCAGGCGCGTCAGTGCGGGCAGGACCCCCCGGAACGCGGCCGCGGCGGTCGACGCCGTCGAGCTCGCGACCACGGCGCAGGTGCCGGTCGCCAGCAGGCCCGTCACCAGCTCGCCCACCGCGGGGCGGGCGCGCTCGAGCTCGTCGATGTCGTCCACGAGCAGGACGGGGGCAGCCCGGGCCGTCGCGGGCGCGCGGCGCAGCGCAGGGTCGTCCACGTCCACGTCCCGGACCCCGGCGAGTGCGGGCAGCGCGCCGAGGCCCGTGTCGACGACGAGCCGCAGCGTCGGGTGGCCGGTCCGCGCC
>NZ_CAURTV010000109.1:0-11457 GCF_963527515.1 uncultured Cellulomonas sp.
GGCTCGGGCAGCTCGCCGTGGGCCTCGCCGTGCTCGCCGCGCTGGTCACGGGCGTGCCGGCGGTCGGAGCGGGGCTGCTCTCCCCCGTCGAGCTCGCCGTCGTCGTGCTCACCCCGCTGGCCGCGTTCGAGGCCACGTCGCTCCTGCCCGCCGCGGCGATCCAGGTGCAGCGCTCGCGCGCCGCCGCCTCGCGCATCCTCACGCTCCTCGACTCCCCAGCAGGCTCCCCGAGCGACGTACCGACCGGCCCGACGCCCGACGCCCCCGTGCCGGCCGGTCCGCCGTTGACGGCCGCCGGGCTGGCGATCGGCTGGCCGGGCGGACCTCTGCTCGCCGAGGGCCTCGACCTGGTGCTGGACTCGGGCCGGTCCGTCGCGATCGTCGGCCCGTCCGGGACCGGCAAGACGACCGCGCTGCTCACGCTGGCCGGGCTGCTCCCCCGGCGCGGCGGCTCGCTCACGCTCGGCGGGCAGGACATCGACCGCGTGGCCCGTGCGGCCGTGGTGCGCGCCGTCGTCGTCGGCACCGAGGACGCGCACGTGTTCGGCACGACCGTGCTGGAGAACCTGCGGGTCGCACGAGGGGACGTCACGGCGGCGGAGGCCACGGCGGTCCTGGCGCGCGTGGGCCTCGGCGACTGGCTCGGCGGCCTGCCGGACGGGCTCGAGACGCTGCTCGGCCCCGACGCCCGCACCGTGTCGGGCGGCGAGCGCCGGCGGCTCCTGGTCGCCAGGACGCTCCTGTCGCCCACCGCGCTGCTGCTGCTGGACGAGCCCGCCGAGCACCTCGACCCGGTGCGCGCGGACGCGCTGGTCGAGGACCTGCTGCGCGACCCGCGGGGCGTCGTCGTCGTGACGCACCGGCTCACCCCGCTCGCCGCGGCCGACGAGGTCCTCTGGCTGCAGGACGGCCGGATCCGCGCGCGCGGGACGCACGCGGAGCTCACGGCGACGTCGCCGGGCTACCGTGAGGCGCTGGACCGCGAACGGGCGGGCGAGGAGACGGAGGCGGGACGTGCGCGATGAGACCCACCCCACCGGC
Source organism: uncultured Cellulomonas sp. (assembly GCF_963527515.1). NCBI lineage: Bacteria > Bacillati > Actinomycetota > Actinomycetes > Micrococcales > Cellulomonadaceae > Cellulomonas > uncultured Cellulomonas sp. Next base: position 1,042 of record NZ_CAURTV010000109.1, read on the forward strand.
CTCCTCACGAAGGTCGAGGAGTCCGCGCTGCCCCTCACCGGCGATGCGCTGACCGACCTGCTCGGCGCCATCCTGGCGGTCGCCAGCGAGCTGGAGCTGGCGACGGTGCTCGAACGGTTCGTGCAGGTCAGCGCCGAGCTCACGGGGGCCAGGTACGGCGCCCTGAACGTGCTCGACGCGCACCACACCTCGACCACCTTCGTCTTCACCGGCGTCCCCACCGCCGTCGCCGGAGCGCTGCGGACGGCACCCCACGCACAGGGCGTGCTCGGCCAGATCCCGGAGACGGGCGTGCTGCGCCTGGCCGACCTCCGCGAGCACCCGGCCTTCCGCGGCTTCCCCCGCGAGCACCCGCCGATGGGGTCCTTCCTCGGCGCGTCCGTCCGCGTCGGTTCTCGGGTGTTCGGGCAGCTGTACCTCTCGGAGAAGGCCGGCGGCTTCACGCAGGGTGACGAGGACGTCGTCGTCTCGCTCGCGGCCGCCGCGGGGGTGGCCGTCGCCAACGCCCAGCTCTACGCCGAGGCCGAGCGACGCGAGCGCTGGCTGCGCGCCGGGCAGGAGATCACCACCATGCTGCTCGAGGGGCTCGACGAGGAGGAGGCCCTCGACCACATCGCGGCGACCGCGCTGGAGCTGGCCGGTGCCGACACCGCCGCCCTCGCCCTGCCAGGTGTGGGCGGGGAGCTGTTCATCGAGCTCGCCGTCGGCCACGCGAGCGAGCGCATCCTGGGCGCCCGGATGCCTCTGGGCGGTCGGGCCTGGACGGTCATGACCGAGGGGAAGGGCCTGATCACGCCGTCCCTGTCGGCAGCCCGCACGGTGGCGGTCCCCGTCATGCGCGCCTTCGGTCCCGCGCTCTACGCCCCCCTGCGGTCCTCGGGGCAGGACATGGGGGTGCTCATCCTCCTGCGCAAGATCGGCGCCACCCCCTTCGAGGACAGCGACCTGGCGACCGCCGAGTCGTTCGCCGCGCAGGCGGCCCTCGCGTACGTGCTGGCAGGCGCGCGGCACGCCCAGGACCTCGCGTCCCTGCTCGAGGAGCGCGAGCGCATCGCGCGTGACCTGCACGACCTGGCCATCCAGCAGCTGTTCGCCACCGGCATGCAGCTGGAGACCGTCCGCCGCCGTGCCGCGCGGGGCGTCGACCCGACCGACCTCACGGCCATCGTCGACGAGGCCCTGGACAACGTGGACGCGTCGGTGCGCCAGATCCGCCAGATCGTCCACGAGCTGCACGACCCCGACGCCGCCTCGGGACTGGTCGAGCGCCTGCGCCGCGAGGCGTCGCTGGCCCGCACCGGTCTCGGCTTCGCCCCGTCCTTCGTCGTCACCCTGGACGGCGTGACGGTGGTCGAGGGCGGCGTCGAGGAGGACCAGCTGGACGAGCGAGTGAGCCCCGCCCTGACGTCCGACGTGGTCGCCGTCGTGCGCGAGGGGCTGGCCAACGCCGCCCGGCACGCCCACGCCGCGTCGGTGACCGTGCACGTCTCGGTCCGCGGAGCAGGTCCGCTGGGCATCGTGCTGGTCGAGGTGCAGGACGACGGCGTCGGCCTGCCGTCGGTCCGCGAACGGAGCTCGGGCACGGGCAACCTGGTCTCCCGTGCGCGCCAGCACCGGGGCACGTTCTCCCTCGGCGTCTCTCCCGACGGTCGCGGCACGCTGCTCACCTGGGAGGCCCCGCTCGCCTGAGCGAGCGGTCGGGCGGCTAGTGGCCGGGCTCGGCGCGCCAGCCGGCGTGCTTGCGGGACGCCACCCAGGCGGCGACCTGGGTCCGCCGCTGCAGCCCCATCTTGGCCAGCAGCGACGTGATGTGGTTCTTGACGGTCTTCTCGACCACGCCGAGGCGCTCGGCGATCTCGCGGTTCGACAGCCCCTCACCGATGAGGTCGATGACGCGCAGCTCGCTCGGGGTCAGGCTCTCGGTCGGGTCGTCGTGGCCGGCCTTGCGGCGGGTGACGGTCCGCTCGTCCAGGAGGATGCGGCCGGCTGCGACGGCACGGATCACGTCGGTGATCTCGGCACCCCGCACCGACTTCAGCAGGTACGCGGCCGCGCCGGCGTCCAGCGCGGCGGCCAGGGCGTCGTCGTCGTCGAACGACGTCAGCACGATCGCGCGCGCGTCGGGGAGCTGCTCGTGCACCGCAGTCATCAGCTCGATGCCGGTGCCGTCGGGGAGCTGGAGGTCCACCAGGAGCACCTGCGGCCGCACCAGCGCCGCCCGCCGCACGCCGTCGGCGACGGAGCCGGCCTCGGCGACGACAGACATGCCCTCGGCCCGGTCCACCACCTCCGCTATCCCACGCCTGACGACCTCGTGGTCGTCGACGATCATCACGGTGATGGGACCTGCGGAGGCGCTGAGTGAGGGCACGGTGGCATCGTATCGAGCGTGACGACGCTCCTGGTGCCCACCACGCTGACGGACGACCCGACAGTGCCTCCCGACGTGCGGGTCCTGCGCTACGACGTGGACGCCCCCATCCCTCCGGACGCCCTCGACGCCGAGGCACTCGTGCTCTGGGGGAACGGCCCCGAGCAGATGGCCGACGCGGCCCGCCGGCTAACGCGGCTGAGGTGGGTGCAGACGCTCGCGGCCGGTCCGGACGCCACGCTGGCCGCCGGCTTCGCGGACGACGTGGTGATCACCTCGGGCCGGGGCCTGCACGACGGCCCGGTCGCCGAGCACACCCTGGCCCTGATGCTGGCCGCCGCCCGGCGCATCCCCGACCTGGTGCGTGCGCAGGCCGAGCACCGGTGGGCCGGCGAGCTGGGCGGCATGCAGGACGCCCGCACCGGCCAGGCCTTCCGTTCGCTCGACGGTGCCCGGGTGCTGATCTGGGGCTTCGGATCGATCGCAGCCCGGCTGGCGCCCCTGCTGGCCGCGCTGGGCGCCCAGGTGACGGGGGTGGCGACGACGGCCGGCGACCGCCACGGGTTCCAGGTGATCTCCCCGTTCGACCTGCCCGACCACCTCCCCCGCACGGACGTGCTCGTCTCGCTGCTGCCCGCCACCGAGCAGACCCGGCACGCCATCGACGCCGACGTCCTGGCGCAGCTGCTCCCGCACGCGTGGGTCGTCAACGTCGGCCGCGGTGCCACGCTCGACGAGGCCGCCCTGCTCGCCGCGCTCCGGTCGGGGCGCCTGGCGGGGGCCGCCCTCGACGTGTTCGAGACCGAGCCCCTGCCCGCCGACTCCCCGCTGTGGGACGAGCCCCGGGTGCTGATCAGCCCGCACGCAGCCGGGGGACGGCCGATCGGCGCCGGTGAGCTGATCACTGCCAACCTCGCCGCCTTCCTGTTCGGCGGGGAGCTGCGCAACGTGGTGACGCGGTAGTCAGAACCGGCCGCGGCGGGGCCGGGGCTGGCAGCGCGGGCAGCTGTACGAGGACCGGTTCATGAACTCGTCGCGGCGCACCGGCGTGCCGCACCGGTGGCACGGCCTGCCCTCCTGGCCGTAGACGGCCAGCGAGCGGTCGAAGTACCCGGAGGCGCCGTTCACGTTCACGTAGAGAGCGTCGAAGCTGGTCCCACCCTGCGCCAGCGCCTCGGTCATCACCTCGAAGGCTCCGTCCAGCGCCCGCTCCACCTCGGCCCGGCGCAGCGTCTCGGTGGGTCGCGCGTAGTGCAGCTGCGCCCGCCAGAGGCCCTCGTCGGCGTAGATGTTGCCGATGCCGGACACCACCGTCTGGTCCAGCAGCGCCCGCTTGAGGCCCGTCCTGCGCCGACGGACCGCGGCCACGAGCGCCGCACGGTCGAGCGCGGGGTCGAGCAGGTCGCGGGCGATGTGCCGGACCGGCTCCGGGACGACGCGGAGCGGTGAGCCGAGCCCTCCGGCCGCTCCGTCGGGGGTCGGCACGAGGTCCGGCACGCTCAGGTGGCCGAACGTGCGCTGGTCGACGAAGTCGAGGGCGGACTCGTCGTCGAGCTCCAGCCGGACCCGCAGGTGCGGGTGCTCGACGCGTGAGCCCGGCGCCCGGACCAGCAGCTGCCCGCTCATGCCCAGGTGCGCCATGAGGGCGTCGTCGCCGGTGTCCAGGAGGAGCCAGAGGAACTTGCCGCGCCGCACCGCCGCGTCGAGGCGACGGCCCCGCAGCCGGCCGGCGAAGTCGAGGGGACCGGCGTCGTGGCGCCGGACGCTGTAGTCGCGACGCACCTCGACGCCGGTGACGGTCCGGCCCAGCACGTGCCGCGCCAGCCCGTCCCGGACGGTCTCGACCTCGGGCAGCTCGGGCACGTCAGGACTGGTGCAGGGCCGCGAGCGTCCGGTAGGCGTCCGCGGCCGCGTCCTGCTCGGCGAGCTTCTTGGCCGCGCCGATGCCGGTCCCGCGAGGCACGCCCGCCACCATCGCGCGGGCGGTGAAGGTGCGCGAGTGGTCCGGGCCCTCACCGACGACCTCGTAGCTGGGGGCGCCCAGGCCCATCGCCGCGGAGAGCTCCTGCAGCGACGTCTTCCAGTCCAGCCCCGCCCCCAGGCCCGCGGCGGCCTCCAGGGACGGACCGACCAGCCGCTCGACGAGCGTGCGTGCGCTCTCCACGCCGTGGCTGAGGTAGACGGCTCCGAACACCGCTTCGAGCGTGTCGGACAGGATCGAGTCCTTGTCCCGACCCCCGGTCGACAGCTCACCCTTGCCGAGCAGCATGTAGCTGCCCAGGTCCAGGTCCCGCGCGACGACCGCGAGCGCGCGCTGCGACACCGTGGCGGCCCGCATCTTCGCGAGCGCACCCTCCGGGAGCCCCGGGTGCGTGCGGTACAGACGCTCCGTCACGACCAGCCCGAGGACCGCGTCGCCGAGGAACTCGAGCCGCTCGTTGGTCGGGATCCCCCCGGCCTCGTGGGCGAACGAGCGATGTGTCAGGGCGAGCACGAGAAGCTCGGGGTCCAGGTGGACCCCGAGCTTCTCGAGAAGTTCTGCCGCGGCACTCACGCCGGTCCTCCGGTCATCGAATGCTCAGCGGCGGACGAGCTGGCTCAGCGAGCCTCGAACTCCGTGCGGACGGCCTCGGCGTAGTTGCGGTCCTTGTAGGTGCCGCACGTCGGGCAGGCCGTGTGCGGCATCTTGTTGGACTTGCACTGCGGGCACGTGTGGAGCGTCGTGGCAGTGGTCTTCCACTGCGACCGACGCGCACGGGTGTTGCTGCGCGACATCTTGCGCTTCGGAACAGCCACGGCTAGCTCTCTTTCGTCTCGTCGTTCGATCCCAGCAGGCCGCCCAGGGCGGACCAGCGGGGGTCAAGCGTCTCATGCGAGTGGTCAGGGTCATCCGCGAGCCGTGCACCACACTCGGAGCACAGACCGGGGCAGTCGGGGCGGCACAGCGGCTGGAACGGCAGAGCCGGCACGACCGTGTCCCGCAGCGCGGGCTCGAGATCGACCAGGTCGTCCTCGAGCTCTCGTACGTCTTCTTCCTCGTCGCCGTCCTCCGCCGCGACAGCCGCGCGCTCGGGGTAGACGTACAGCTCCGTGAGAAAGACGTCGACATCCTCGACGACCTCACCCAGGCAGCGCACACACTCCCCGATCGCCCGACCACGGACGGATCCGGTGACCAGGACCCCCTCCATGACCGCCTCGAGCCGCAGATCCAGCTCGACGTCGGTCCCGGTGGGGACGCCGATCACCTCGGTACCGAGATCCTCAGGGGCGCCCACGGTGCGCTGCACGGTCCTCGTCGATCCCGGACGTCGGCCGAGCTCGTGCGTATCGAGCACGAACGGCGAACGGGGATCGAGGCGAACAGGGCGCGACACGGCCAGGGGTCCCCTCGTTGATCTCGGTCCCGCCATGAGCGGCAGAACCAACGGACAACTCTACGGCACAGGTCACAGGCCACCCAAATCCTGATCGAGTGGCGCAGGTCTCAGCTGTCGTCGGCCCCGAGCCGCTCCGCCAGCTTCGCCCGCCCGGCCTGGACCTGGCTGAGCACCTTGCCCAGGTCGATCTCGAAGTCCGCCAGGCGCCGGTCGCAGTAGTCGTCCGCCTCGCGCTGCAGCCGCTCGGCGGTCGCCTCGGCCTCCGCGACGATCTGCGCCGCACGTTCCTGGGCCGCGACGACGACGGCCTCCTGGTCCACCAGGGCGGCGGCCTGGGCGCGGGCGCGGTCCAGCAGCGCGTCGGCGTCGGCCTGCGCGACGGACCGCGCGGAGTCCGCGTCGGCCAGCACCTCGTCGGCACGGGACAGCTGGCTGGGCAGCACGTCGCGCGCCTGGTCCACGAGGTCGAGCAGCTCCGCGCGGTTGACCAGCACGGACGACGACATCGGCATCGCCCGCGCCTGGGTGACGGCCGTCGCGATCGCGTCCAGCACGCCCGTGAGGCCCTCGGGCCGGGTGGTCGGGTCCTCGTCGGTCATCTGGTGTCCCCTCCTCGAAGTGCCGCCCGTACCGCGTCCGCGACGCCTGCCGGTACGAGGTCGTCGATCGGTCCGCCGTACCGGGCGACGTCCTTGACCAGAGACGACGCGATGTGGGCCAGGTTCTGGTCGCCGACGACGAACACGGTCTCGACCCCCGACAGGTGCCGGTTCATGAGCGCCATCGGCAGCTCGGCGTCGAAGTCGGCACCACCGCGCAGACCCTTGACCACCGCCACCGCACCCACCGTACGGACGAAGTCGGCGAGCAGCCCGTCGACGGCCTCGACCCGCACCCCGTCCACGTCCGTGAACGCGGCACGCGCCAGGGAGATCCGCTGCTCGACCGGCAGCAACGACGACTTGGCCGAGTTCCGCGCGATGCCGACCACCACCTCGTCGAACATCGAGCGCGCGCGCCGCACGACGTCCACGTGGCCGAGCGTGAGGGGGTCGAAGGACCCGGGGCAGACGGCGGTGGTCACGTGGTCAGGGTAGGCCAGCGGGTCCGTCCGACCACCGTGACGCGCGCCGGCTCACGTCCGGCTCACGTCCGGCCCACCTCCCAGCCGGCCACCTCGCTGGTCGCCCGTAGCGTGGCGGGTGGCGCCGCCGGCGCCGGCCAGGCCAGGACGAGGTAGTCCTCCACCGGCACCTCCGCGACGCCGTCGTAGGCGACGTCCCTGCCTCGGGCGTGCACCCGCACCCGGTAGGTGCCCGCTCCGTGCGCGTCGAGGCGGTCGGGGATCCCGTCGCCGGAGGCCCACCCTCCCGCGGCAGACAGGGGCGCGTCCTCGGTGGTCCGGAGGGACAGCTCCGCCACGTCCTCCCACGCGGCGTCGACCGCCTCGGGCGCCGTCTCCAGCGCGATGCACGTCACGCGGACCACTCCGGTCGCGATGCCGGTGCCCACCTGGGCCGACGTCGCGGTCACTCCCCACACCAGCGGGACGGGCGCGTCCTCACCCGGTTCCCAGGGATCCGGCTGGTACCCGAGGGTGAACTGGTGCTCGTCGACGAAGATCTCGACGGTCGCCGGCACCGACGGCTCCCTCGACCCGGATGCGGCGCCGGGAGGCGGCGTGCGCGGTGGCGGGTCGGCCGGGAGCCGGGCGAGAGTCCGCTCCCAGTCCGTGACGATCGACCCGGTGTCGGGGAACGCGATGGGCGGCGCAGGGACCGCGCACGCAGCCAGGTGCGGTTCCACGACGTCGGGCTGCTCCCAGGCCTCGGCGGGTGGGCGGTCGACCGGCTCACGGACCGTGGCCACCACGGCCTGCGCCGTGAACGCCTCGGCCGGATCGGGGCTGTCGACTCGCAGCACGCTCCCGTCGGGCAGCGAGATGCTCCACATCGTCACCGCGTCCGGGTCGGCGGCGAGCTCCTCGTCGGTCGGGACCTGACCCGACAGCTGCGAGCCGACCGGCCAGACCGGGACGTGCTCCACGCCGTCGACCACGGCGACGAGGCAGCCGTCGGGGCGCGTCGCCAGCGTCGCCCGCACCGGTACCGCCGGCGCGTCGAAGCGGTCGTCGTCGGGATCGAGGTCCGACAACAGGAGCAGGCCGACGCCCGGCTCGCGCACCTGCCAGATCGTGGCGAACGCCGTCTCCGTGGGCTCGATGCCGGCCTCCGCCGTCGCGCAGCCGGACGCCAGCAGCACGGCCGTCGCCGCGAGCGCCCCCCGACCGGCCCGTCGCACCGGACGACCGTAGCGTGCACGGCGGCACACCGGCCCACCTTCCCGTGCCACTCTCGGGCATGGCTCCCGACGTCGTCCTCGACCCTGCCTCCAGCGCCGATGCCGCGGCGATCCGCACGGTGCTGGCCCACGCGTACCGCACGAACCCGCTGATGGTCTGGGCACTGCCCGATACCGCCACCCGCGAGGACGCCTGTGCCGCCTGGCTCGGGCCGTCGGTGGACCGCTACCTCGCGGTCGGGCGGGTGCTCGTCGCCCGGCACCACGAGCGGGTGGTCGGCGTCGCGGCCTGGCGGCTGCCCGCGGCGGGCCCGGCTCCGGACTCGCTGCCCACCCCGAGCGGCGTCCTGGCGGCGCTCCTGGGACGAGCACGGGCCGAGGAGATCCTGGCGGCGCTGTCGTCGGCGGCCTCGCTCGCACCTGCGCAACCGGCGGACTACCTCAACTACCTCGCGGTGGAGCCCGAGCTGCAGGGACGGTCGATCGGGACTCGGCTGGTCGAGGCAGGCATCGCCGACTCCGACAGCGCTGCCCTCGGCACGTACCTCGGCACCACGGACCCTCGAAACCTGCCCTTCTACCGGCGGCTCGGGTACGTGGACGCGGGGGCCACGACCCTGGCGCCCGGCGGCCCGGTGCTCACGGTCCTGCACCGCGGTCAGGACCCGGCGGGCTCCGCGAACCACATGACGGTGTCGCCGTAGGCGCGTCGGTCCAGCCGGACCAGCGACGCCGGCCAGGTCGGCTCGGCGGTGCGCGAGGCCCGCTCCACGACGACCACGGCGTGCGGCGTCAGCATCCCGCCCACCGCGGCCAGCACCCCGGCGAGGTCGTCCTGCGCCAGGTCGTACGGCGGGTCGATCAGGACGAGGTCCCACGGCGCCGCCGGGGGGCGCTGCGCGAACCGCTCCGCCTTGTCGGCGACGACCTGCACGGTCGCCGCCAGCCCGAGCGCCGCGACGTTGCGCCGGCACACGTCGGCGGCGTCCCGGGCGGCCTCGACCAGCGTCGCGTGCGCGGCGCCCCGGCTGGCCGCCTCGATCCCGAGCGCACCGGACCCCGCGTACAGGTCCAGCACCCGGGCGCCGTCGATCACGTCGAGGTGCTCCAGACGCGAGAACAGGGCCTCCCGCACGCGCTCGCTGGTCGGCCGGGTGCCCGAGCGCGGCACCTGCAGCACGCGCCCGCCGACCGTCCCGGCGACGATCCGGGTCACCGACGCGCCCCGGCCCGCTCCTGCTCCTGCGCGTCCATCAGGGTCTCCATCAGCGAGCGCGTGCGGATCGACGACGCGACCAGCACGGCGATGACGGCCAGGACGATCTGCGCGTAGAGCAGGGTGGCGTTCACCGTCCGGAGCAGCACCGCGATCCAGACCGGGAGCAGGCAGAGCACCACGAGGTCCGGCCCCCGGGCCAGCACCGTGGCCACGCCGGTGGGCAGGGCACCCATGGGCGTGGAGACCAGGGCGCCCCCCCAGTCCGGGGCCGGCCGGTACGACGCGCGCACCGCCGCGGCCGCCCAGACGGGCGTCGACGCGATCCCGAGCGCGATCCAGCCGGGCACGTCGCCCGCCCACCGGCCGACCGCGGCGAACGCCACGACCGACCACAGGGCCATGGCCGCGGCGGGCACCACCATGCGCAGCCGGCGGACGGTCTTGGCGTCGATCGGCAGCAGGCGGTCGAGGATCGGCGCCATCTCGGCGCGGCGGGCACCCTCACCGGTCGCACTCATCGCGACGGATCCCGAGACGAGCAGCGCGAGGAGGACGCCACCCGGGCTGGCCAGCTGCGGCACGGTGCTCACCAGCACGGGGACCAGCGCCGCGACCACCAGCTGCACCACGTGACGGGCGGACCGGCGGAGCACCACCACGTCCGCGGTGATCAGCGCCGAGACCGGTCCGCGAGCCGTGCGGAGCCGGGAGACCCACCGCCGGACGGGGGCGGCCGCACCGTCCGTGAGCGCCCGACCGAGCTCGCGGGAGTCCATCGACACGACGGCGCCGACCGCCTGTGTGGCCACCGAGCCGCTCTCGCGCAGGCTGCGCGCGGGCATGCGGCCGAGGCGTCTGTCGACCAGGAACGCCAGTGCCACGACGACGGGGACGAGGGCGGCGACGAGCCACCACGGAGCTCCGGGCAGCCGGTCGACGGACCAGCCGACCCGCGCGAGGACGACGGCGGCGACCGGGGCGAGGAACAGGAGCACGTCACCCGCGAGCGCGATCGACCGCCGGGACACGCTCGCGGACTGCCCGACCGCCGCGAGCAGCACGATCCCGGCCGCCACCAGGGCCGCGGTCGCCGCGACCCGCGCCACGCGCAGGCCGGGGTCCGCGAGCAGGCCCGCGTCCAGGAG
>NZ_CAURTV010000110.1:0-11271 GCF_963527515.1 uncultured Cellulomonas sp.
GCGTCGCCGGGGCGGCGGTCCCGCGTCAGCGCGCAGCCGCGTCCCCGCGCACCGTGGTCGTCCCGGCCCGCACCCGCGTCGGCGGACCGCCGGCCGCACCCGTCCAGCCGGGCTCGCGACGCCGCATGGCGTTCCTCACGGTCCTCGTCGTGGTGGCGCTCGCCGTCTTCGCCGGGCGCCTCGTCTATGTCCAGGGCCTGCGCGGAGCCGTCATCGCCGAGGAGGCACGCAACTCGCGGCTGACCTCGATCACCCTGCTCGGGGGGCGCGGTGAGATCACCGACGCCAACGGCACGCCGCTGGCCACCTCCGTCGAGCGCTACGACATCTCCGTGAACCAGAAGCTGGTCGCCCAGTACCGCGGCACCGCCAACCCGCCGGTCCCGGACGGGGCCGCCGGCGTCGCCGCGGTGCTCGCCCCGCTGCTCGACCTCAACGCGGCCGAGCTCGGCGGCACCCTGGTCGGCGACCGCTCGTTCGTGTACATCCGCAAGGGCGTGCTGCCCGAGGTCGCGCGCGAGATCCGCAAGCTGGGCCTGAACGGAGTCAACGTCGACCGGGTGGCCGAGCGGGTGTACCCGAACAGCACCCTGGCCGGCAACGTCATCGGCTTCGTCAACTCCAACGGCGTCGGCCTGGCCGGGCTCGAGGCGTCGCTCGACGACCGCCTCACCGGGACGGCCGGCAGCGAGACGTACGAGCGGGGGCGCAAGGGGCAGGCGATCCCGGGCGGGTACTCCGAGGACACCCCGGCGACGCAGGGCGACTCGGTGCAGCTCACCCTGCTCGCCGACGTGCAGTGGAAGGCGCAGTCGATGCTCGACGCGCAGGTCGCCGCCACCGGCTCCTCGTCCGGCTCGCTCATCGTCATGGACGTCAAGACCGGAGAGCTCTACGCCATCGCCGACTCCGGAGCGGTGGACCCCAACAACCCCGGTGACGCCTCGGGCTCGCTGTCCAGCGCGGTGTCCGACGTGTTCGAGCCCGGGTCCACCGGCAAGGTCATCACGATGGCGGCCATCCTGGACAACAAGATCGCCGACCCGCTGACGCAGTGGGAGGTGCCGTACACCTACTCGCCCGACGGCAAGGAGACGTTCAAGGACTCGCACGAGCACGGCGTGCTGCGCCTCACCACGACCGGCGTCCTGGCGGAGTCCTCGAACACGGGCACCGTGATGATCGGCCAGAACCTGCCGGTCCAGACGCGGTACGACTACCTGGCCAAGTTCGGGTTCGGGACGAAGACCGGCATCGAGATGTCGGGGGAGTCGAAGGGCATCCTGCACCCCGTCGACAGCTGGCAGCGGCGCGACAAGTACGCGGTGCTCTTCGGTCAGGCCGTGTCCGTGACGGCCGTCCAGGCCACGCAGGTCTTCGCGACCATCGCCAACGGCGGCGTCCGCGTCCAGCCGCACATCGTCAAGGGCTGGACGTCGCCGGACGGCACGTACACGCCGGCCGACGCCCCCGTCACGACGCAGGTGGTCTCCCCGGAGACCGCCAACACGGTGCTCACGATGATGCAGAGCGTGGTCGACGACGGCACCGGCTCGCAGGCCGCGATCCCGGGGTACCAGGTGGCCGGCAAGACGGGCACGGCGCAGAACTGGGTGGGCGGTGTCCAGGGCATCACGTCGTCGTTCATCGGCGTCGCGCCCGCGGACGACCCGCGCATCGCGGTCGCCGTGATCCTGCACAACCCGAAGACCTCCGTCTACGGCGGCACCGTCGCGGCGCCGGTGTTCCGTGACGTGGCTGCCTACACGCTGAGCGAGCTCGGCGTCGCCCCCTCCGGGACGACCGGGACGCTCTTCCCGACGACCTGGTGACGGCGTCGTCCCGGGCGTCCCGCGGTGCCGCGCGGGGTAGATTCTCCCCATGACGACCCCCGCCCGGATGCGCCCGGCGCATCCCGCGGCCCGCCGGGTCGCCGACCTCGTCCCGACGTTCGGCCTGGTCACCCGCGGTGCACCCGTGCCCCCGGACGCCGTCCTGACCGGGGTGAGCCTCGCCAGCGGGGACGTCGAGGCCGGTGACGTGTTCGTCGCCGTCACCGGGTTCAAGGTGCACGGCGCCACCTACGCCGCGCAGGCGGTCGACGCCGGGGCCGTGGCCGTCCTCACGGACGAGGCGGGGAGCGCCGTGCTCGAGTCCTCCGGACTGGCCGGACGCGTGCCCGTGCTCGTCGCGGACGACCCCCGGGCGCTCGCCGGTCCGGTGGCGGCCTGGGCGCACGGCGCACCGGCCGAGCGCCTGGTCACGGTCGGCGTCACGGGCACCAACGGGAAGACCACGACGACCTACTTCCTCGACGCCGCTCTGCGCGCCGCGCACCCGACGACGGTCGTGCTGGGCACCGTGGAGCTGCGGATCGGCGAGGACGCCGTGGAGAGCCCGCGCACCACGGTCGAGGCCCCGGCGCTCCAGGCGATCCTCGCGCTCGCCGTCGAGCGCGGTGCCTCCGCGCTGTCGATGGAGGTCTCCTCGCACGCGCTCGCGCTCGGCCGGGTGGGCGGGCTGACGTTCGACGTGGTCGGGTTCACCAACCTGCAGCGGGACCACCTCGACTTCCACGGCGACATGGACGGCTACTTCCGCGACAAGTCACGGTTGTTCGCCTCGGGGCAGGCGCGCCGCGGCGTCGTCGTCGTCGACGACGTCTGGGGTCGCCGCCTGGCGGCCGAGTCGCCGATCCCCGTCGAGACCGTGGCCACGCACGTGGACGCGCCCGAGGGTGCGGACGCCGACTGGGCCGTGGTGGCCGCGGACATCGGGCTCGACGGCGTCGGGTCCACCTTCACGCTGCGCGGACCCGACGGGACCCAGCACGTCGCCGCGAGCCCGCTGCCGGGGATGGTCAACGTCTCCAACGCGGCGCTGGCCATCGTCCTGGCGCACGCCGCCGGCGTGGACCTCGACACCGCGATCGCGGCCGTGGCGGCAGCGCACGAGATCCCCGGCCGGATGGAGCGGGTGATCGAGCGTGGCGACGGCTTCCCGCTCGCCATCGTCGACTACGCGCACACCCCCGACGCCCTCGTCCTGGCCCTCGAGGCCGTGCGGCCCATCACCCCCGGTCGGCTGGTGATCGTGTTCGGCTCGGACGGCGACCGGGACCAGGGCAAGCGCCCGATCATGGGCGAGATCGCCGCGCGGCTGGCCGACGTGATCGTCGTCACGGACGAGAACCCCCGGTCCGAGGAGCCGGCGGCCATCCGGTCCGCCATCCTCGACGGGGTCCGTCGTCAGCGGCCGGACCTGGTCGACGTGCACGAGGCCGCCAGCCGCGCGCAGGCCATCCGCGACGCCCTCGCCCTCGCCTCCGAGCAGGACACCGTGATCATCACGGGCAAGGGGCACGAGCCCACACAGGAGATCGCCGGCGTGTTCCACCGGTACAACGACCGCGACGTGCTGCTCGCAGCGCGCACCCGCCGGCAGGAGCAGCACGCGTGATCGCCCTCACGGCGGCCGAGATCGCGGCCGCGACCGGTGGCGTGCTGCGCGGCACGGCAGCCACCGACCCGGCGCTCGTCGTCAGCGGCCCCGTGGTCGTCGACTCGCGCGACGACGTCACCGGCGGCCTGTTCGTCGCCCTGCCCGGCGAGCACGCGGACGGGCACGACTACGCGGCCGTGGCCGTCGCCGGGGGAGCCGCGCTCGTCCTGGCCGCCCGCGACGTGGTCGGCGCGGGCGGGGCGGTCCTGCCGAGCGTCGTGGTCGTCGACGTCGAGAAGGCGCTCGGGGACCTGGCGCGCGTCGTGCTGGAGCGGCTGCGGGAGGCCGCGCTCGAGCCCGGCGGCAGCGGGTTGCGGGTCGTCGGCATCACCGGCTCGGTGGGCAAGACGACCACCAAGGACCTGCTGGCCCAGCTCTGCGGGAGCGTGGGGCCGACGATCGCGCCGGTGCGCTCCTTCAACAACGAGATCGGCCTGCCGCTGACCGTGCTGCGGGCGGACGAGTCGACGCGGTTCCTGGTGCTCGAGATGGGCGCCAGCGGCCCGGGCCACCTCACCTACCTCACGGACATCGCGCCGCCCGACGTCGCGGTCGTCCTCATCGTCGGCCACGCGCACCTCGGCGGCTTCGGTGGCATCGACGCCGTCGCCGTCGCGAAGTCCGAGATCGTGCAGGGCCTGGTGTCCGACGGCGTCGCGGTGCTCAACGCCGACGACCCCCGCGTGTCCGCCATGGCGGCGCTGGCACCCGGCGAGGTCGTGACGTTCGGTGCGGCTCCGCTGGCCACCGTGGGGGTCCGCGACGTGCGCCTCGACCGCTCCGGGCGTGCGACGTTCACGCTCGTGCGGCGCGGGGCGGCCGAGCGGACCGCGCAGGTCACCCTGCGGCTGGTCGGTGAGCACCACGTGCACAACGCCCTCGGCGCCGCGGCTGCCGCGCTCGCCGTCGGGCTGGACCTGGACGAGGTCGCGGCAGGCCTCAGCCAGGCGGACGCCCTGAGCCCCCACCGCATGCACGTCGTCGACCGCCCGGACGGGGTGACGATCGTCGACGACTCCTACAACGCCAACCCCGACTCGATGCGCGCGGCGCTCAAGGCGCTGGCCGTGCTGGCCGGCCGCGACCGCCGCTCGATCGCGGTCCTGGGGGAGATGCTCGAGCTCGGACCCGGCGCGCGCGAGGCGCACGACGCCATCGGCCGCCTCTGCGTCCGGCTCAACATCGGCCTGACGATCGTCGTCGGCGACGGCGCGCGGGCCATCCGCGACGGGGCGAACCACGAGGGCTCCTGGGGCGACGAGGTGGTCCTCGCGGACGACCTCGCCGTGGCGACCGCGTTCCTCGAGAGCGAGCTGCGACCGGGCGACGTGGTGCTGGTCAAGTCGTCGTACGGGGCCGGGCTCTGGAAGCTGGGCGACACCCTGGTCGAGGGGGCTGCCCGATGAGGGCGGTCCTCATCTCCGGCGGCCTCGCGATGGTCATCGCGCTGCTGGGCACGCCGCTGTTCATCCGGTACCTGGTGCACAAGCAGTACGGCCAGTTCATCCGGCAGGACGGTCCGACCGCGCACTTCACCAAGCGCGGGACGCCGACGATGGGTGGCGTCGTCATCATCGGCGCCACGCTGCTCGGCTGGGTCGGTGGCCTGATCGCCACCGGCAACCCGCCCAGCGCGTCGGCCGTGCTGGTCCTGTTCCTCATGACCGGTCTCGGCGTCGTCGGGTTCCTCGACGACTTCATCAAGATCTCCCGGCAGCGCAGCCTCGGCCTGTCCGCGCGCTGGAAGATCGTGGGCCAGGGCGTCGTCGGCGTCGCGTTCGCGGTGGCGGCGCTGCAGTTCCCCAACGACAAGTTCCGGACGCCGGCCTCCACGCACATCTCGTTCATCCGCGACACCACGCTGGACCTGGCGTTCTGGGGCGTGACGCTCGGGATCATCCTGTTCGTCGTCTGGGCCAACTTCCTCATCACCGCCTGGTCCAACGCGGTGAACCTCACCGACGGGCTCGACGGGCTGGCCACCGGCGTCTCGCTCATCGTGTTCGGCGCGTACGTCATCGTCGGCGTGTGGCAGTTCAACCAGAGCTGCCAGTTCCTGGCGAGCGCAGGACCGCGCTGCTACGAGACGCGGGACCCCCTGGACCTCGCGGTGGTCGCGGCCGCCATCACGGGCGCGTGCTTCGGGTTCCTGTGGTGGAACGCGAGCCCCGCCAAGATCTTCATGGGGGACACCGGCTCGCTGGCGCTGGGCGGCGCGCTCGCCGGGCTGTCGATCCTCTCCCGCACCGAGATCCTCGCCGCGATCATCGGCGGCCTGTTCGTCGTCATCGTCATGTCGGACGTGATCCAGATCGGCTTCTTCAAGCTGACCCGCAGACGGGTCTTCAAGATGGCACCGCTGCACCACCACTTCGAGCTCTCGGGCTGGGGTGAGGTGACGATCGTCATCCGGTTCTGGATCATCGCCGGCCTGTTCGTCGCGCTCGGTGTCGGCATCTTCTACGCGGAGTGGGTGGCCGGCTAGGTGTCGGGTCTCGTGCTGGAGGGCGCCCTGGTGGTCGTCGCCGGGCTCGGGGTCTCGGGACGGGCAGCGGCCGAGGTGCTGGCCTCCCGCGGTGCCCGCGTGGTGCCCGTCGACGACCACGCCGACGACGTCATCGGCTCGGCGGAGCTGCTCGAGGGCGGCGTCCTGGACCGTGCGGACCTCGTCGTCGCGTCGCCCGGCCTGCCCCCGCACCACCCGCTGCTCGCCGCCGCCCTGGAGCGTGGGATCCCCGTGTGGAGCGAGGTCGAGCTGGCGTGGCACGTGCGCGTCGACCGCGTCTCCGGCGGTGGTCCGGCCCCGTGGCTCGCGGTGACCGGCACCAACGGCAAGACCACCACGGTGGGGATGCTCGAGTCGATCCTGCGCGCAGCGGGGGAGAACGCGCTCGCCGTCGGCAACGTGGGCACCCCCGTCGTGCTCGCTGCGACCGACCCCGCGCTGGACGTCCTGGCGGTCGAGCTGTCCAGCTTCCAGCTGCACTTCACGCACTCGATGTCCGCACAGGCGGCCGCGGTGCTCAACCTCGCACCGGACCACCTCGACTGGCACGGCTCGCTGGAGGCCTACACGGCCGACAAGGGCCGCATCTTCGAGCGCGCGGAGGTGGCCTGCGTGTACAACCTGGCCGACCCGGCGACCGAGGAGCTGGTCCGCGAGGCCGACGTCATGGACGGCGCCGTCGCCGTGGGCTTCACGCTCGGCACCCCGATGGTGGGGCAGGTGGGGCTGGTGGAGGACGTGCTCGTCGACCGGGGCTTCGCCCGGCTGCGTCACACGCACGCGGCCGAGCTGGGCACCCTGGACGACCTCGGGCACCTCGCGGGGCCGGACGGGACCGTGCCGCCGCACGTCGTCGCGAACGCCCTCGCGGCTGCCGCGCTCGCGCTCGCGCACGACGTCGCGCCTGCCGCGGTCCGCGACGGGCTGCGGGCGTACGGGCCCGGGGCGCACCGGTTGGCCACGGTGGCCGTGGTGGACGGCGTCGCGTACGTGGACGACTCGAAGGCCACCAACGCCCATGCCGCGGCCGCCGCTCTCGGCGCGTTCCCCGCGGACAGCGTCGTGTGGGTCGCGGGCGGCCTGGCCAAGGGCGCGCAGTTCGACGACCTCGTGCGCGCGCGCCGGGACCGGCTGCGCGCGGTCGTGCTCATCGGCGTCGACCGGCAGCCCCTGCGCGAGGCGCTCGCCCGACACGCACCCGAGGTCCCCGTGGTCGAGGTCGACGCCGGTGAGACTGAGCCGGTGATGACCCGCGCCGTGCACGAGGCCCGGCGGCTCGCTTCCGTGCGGGCCGCGTCGGAGCCCGTCACGGTGCTGCTCGCCCCGGCGTGCGCCTCGATGGACCAGTTCGAGTCGTACGCCGCGCGGGGTGAGCAGTTCGCCACAGCCGTGCGTGCGCTCGGCGGGGACGCGTGAGGCGCCAGGAGGGGGAGCGATGACGGCGACGACACCCGACGACTCCCGGGGCGCCTCGTCCGGCTCGTTGCTCGGCCAGTGGAACAGCGCGGTCACCAGCTACTACGTGCTCATCGGCGCGACCGCCCTGCTGCTCGTCATCGGCCTGGTCATGGTCCTGTCGAGCTCCAGCGTGGAGTCCCTCGAGGACGGGAACTCGCCCTACGCGGTGTTCCTGGACCAGGCCAAGTACGCGCTCATCGGCCTGCCCGTCCTCTTCGGGCTGTCGCGGATGCCCGTGCGGTTCTTCCAGAGGATCGCCTGGCCCGCGCTCGGTCTCGCCGTCGCGTTCCAGCTGATGGTCTTCGTCCCCGGCCTCGGCTGCGGGACCGGCGGGA
Source organism: uncultured Cellulomonas sp. (assembly GCF_963527515.1). Classification (NCBI taxonomy): domain Bacteria; kingdom Bacillati; phylum Actinomycetota; class Actinomycetes; order Micrococcales; family Cellulomonadaceae; genus Cellulomonas; species uncultured Cellulomonas sp. The sequence continues at coordinate 7,801 of NZ_CAURTV010000110.1, forward strand.
ACCGCAACTGGGTCTGCCTGCCGGGGTTCTCCGCTCAGCCGTCGGAGACCATCAAGCTGGCGCTCGCCGTCTGGCTGGGGGCGGTCCTGGCGCGCAAGCTCCCGCTGCTGCGGCAGTGGAAGCACGCGCTGATCCCCGCCGTCCCGGTGGCAGGCGTCGCGATCCTGGTGGTGCTCGCCGGTCACGACCTGGGGACCGCGCTCGTCCTGATCATGCTCGTCGCCGGGGCGATGTTCGTGGCCGGGGTGCCCATGCGGATCTTCGGGTTCGCCGCGCTGCTGGCCGCCGGGCTGACCGCGCTGCTGACCCTCACCAGCGGCAACCGCACCGGCCGCATCACGAGCTGGCTGTCCGACGAGTGCGACACGGCGTCGTCCTGCTACCAGACCCTGCACGGGGGCTGGGGCCTGGCCAGCGGCGGCGTCGGCGGGCTCGGTCTGGGCGAGAGCCGCGAGAAGTGGTCCTACCTGCCGGCCGCGCACAACGACTTCATCTTCGCCATCCTCGGCGAGGAGCTCGGGCTCATCGGCACCCTGCTGGTGCTCGGGCTGTTCGGCCTGCTGGCGTTCGCCATGATCCGGGTGATCCGCCGGCACACCGACCCGTTCGTGCAGATCACCACGGGCGCGATCCTGTGCTGGATCATCGGCCAGGCGCTGGTCAACGTCGCGGTCGTCATCGGCCTGGCACCCGTCATCGGCATCCCGCTCCCGCTGGTCTCGGCCGGCGGCTCGGCGCTCATCATGACGATGGCGGCGCTCGGCGTGCTCATCGCGTTCGCGCGCTCGGAACCGGGTGCTGCCCAGGCGCTGGCCGCGCGGCCCGGGGTGGTCCGCCGGTCGCTCGCCGTGGTCGGGCGTGCCCGTGGCTGAGACGCACCGGACACCCTCGGTCCTGCTGGCGGGCGGCGGCACGGCGGGGCACGTCAACCCGTTGCTCGCGGTCGCCGACGAGCTGCTGCGGCGGCACCCGCACGTCCGTCTGACGGTGCTCGGCACGGCCGAGGGGCTGGAGTCCCGGCTGGTACCCGAGCACGGGCTGCCGCTCGCCGTGGTCCCGCGCGTCCCGCTGCCGCGCCGTCCGACGCTCGACTGGTTCCGGCTGCCCGGGCGCCTGCGGGCCGCCGTGCGGGCCGCGGGCGCGGCGATCGACGAGTCCGGTGCGCAGGTGGTGGTCGGCTTCGGCGGCTACGTCGCAACTCCTGCGTACCTGGCCGCCCGGCGCCGGGGCATCCCCGTCGTCATCCACGAGCAGAACGCGCGCCCCGGCCTGGCCAACCGGCTGGGCGCCCGGTGGGCCAGCTCCGTCGCGGTGACGTTCCCGGGGACCGCCCTGCGCGGCGCCCAGGTGACCGGCCTGCCGCTGCGCGCACCGATCGCGCACCTGGTCGAGCAGCGCGCGTCCGACCCCCTGGGCACGCGTGCTGCTGCGGCGGCCGAGCTCGGCCTCGACACCGCCCTCCCCACGCTGCTGGTCTCGGGCGGGTCGCTCGGCGCGGTGAGCGTGAACACCGCGGTCGCGGGCGCCGCGGCCGACCTGCTCGCCGCGGGCGTCCAGGTGCTCCACCTGACCGGTGCGGGCAAGGCCGACGCCGTGCGGGCCGCCCTCGTCGACGTCCCCGGGGCAGACCGGTACCACGTGCGGGAGTACCTGGACCAGATGCAGCTGGCGCTGGCCGTGGCGGACGTCGTGGTCGGCCGCTCCGGCGCCGGCACGGTGTGCGAGCAGGCCGCGCTCGGCATCCCCGCGGTCTACGTGCCGCTGCCCGTCGGCAACGGCGAGCAGCGCCTCAACGCGGCCGCGGTCGTCGCGGCCGGTGGGGGGCTGCTGGTCGACGACTCCGACCTCGACCCCGCGTGGATCCGGACGCACCTGCCGGTCCTGCTGGTCGGCGAGGCCGCCGCGGAGACGCGCGAGCGCATGGGGCGGGCGGCTGCGAGCGTCGGCGTGCGGGACGCTGCCGCGCGGGTGGCCCGGCTGGTCGAGAAGGAGCTGCCATGACGGCCGAGCTCCGGCCCGCCGACCTCGGTCGTGTGCACCTGGTCGGCGTCGGCGGTGCGGGCATGTCGGCGATCGCCGCGCTGCTCGCCGCCCGCGGGGTGCCGGTCAGCGGGTCCGACGCGGCCGACGGTCCCGCCCTGCCTGCCCTGCGCGAGGCGGGCGTCGCCGTGCACGTGGGTCATGACGCCGCGCTCGTCGACGGCGTGGACACCCTCGTGGTCTCCTCGGCCGTCCGCGAGACCAACCCGGAGCTCGCCCGAGCGCGGGAGCTGGGCCTGCGCGTGCTGCACCGCTCGGAGGCCCTCGCGGCCCTCATGGTGGACCGCGACGCGGTGGCGGTGGCCGGTGCGCACGGCAAGACGACGACGTCGGCGATGATCGCGACCGCCCTGCTGCACGCGGGCGCCGACCCGTCGTTCGCCATCGGCGGCACGGTCTTCTCCGCCTCCGGTCCGCTCGGCGGCGGGCGTGACGGTGCCGGACCGGCGTTCGTCGCGGAGGCCGACGAGTCGGACGGCTCGTTCCTGGCGTACGCGCCGCTGGTCGCCGTCGTCACCAACGTCGAGCCCGACCACCTGGACCACTACGGCTCCGCCGAGGCGTTCGAGGACGCCTTCGTCGCCTTCGCCGGCCGCATCCGGCCCGGCGGTGCGCTGGTCGCGTGCGCGGACGACGCCGGCGCCGCCCGGCTCGTCGAACGGGTGCGGGGAACCCTGGCCCAGCGCGACGTCGCCGTGCTCACGTACGGCACGTCCTCCGCCGCGGACGTCCGCGTGGGAGAGCTGCACGCCGATGCCGACCGCTGGTCGTTCACGCTCACGTCCGACGACGCCACGACCACGGTCCGGCTCGCCGCGCCGGGCGCGCACAACGCCCTGAACGCCGCGGCCGCGTGGACGGCGGCGCGCCGGCTCGGGGTTCCCGACGCCGCCGAGGGGCTCGCCGCGTTCCGTGGCACGGGACGGCGCTTCGAGGACCGCGGGACCGCCGGGGGTGTGCGCGTGGTCGACGACTACGCGCACCACCCGACCGAGGTCGCCGCGCTGCTGCGCGGTGCACGCTCGGTGGTCGGCGAGGGCCGCCTCGTCGTCCTCTTCCAGCCGCACCTGTACTCGCGCACCCGCACGTTCGCGGCCGAGTTCGGCGCCGCGTTCGACCTCGCGGACGTCGTCGTCGTCACCGACGTCTACGCCGCTCGGGAGGACCCCGACCCCGAGGTCACGGGCGCACTGATCGTGGATCGCGTCCTGACGCCCGGCAAGGCCACCTTCGTGCCGGACCGGTTCGAGGCCGCGAGGACGGCCGCCGCGGCGGCTCGTCCTGGCGACCTCGTGCTCACCGTGGGTGCGGGCGACGTGACCCTGCTGGCCTCCGTCGTGCTCGACGAGCTCGGCGCGCGCGCGGACGGGCGCCCGGACGCATGAGCCCGTCCCGCCCGGTCGGCCCGCGCAACCCGGCGCCCGGCCGGCC
>NZ_CAURTV010000111.1:0-11073 GCF_963527515.1 uncultured Cellulomonas sp.
CTGCGGGGCGGTCTGCACGCGGCGCGCCCGCTGCCGGTGATCGCCCGGGCCCGCCTCGTCCCGGCGCCGGTCGCGCGGTCGTGGACCGAGCGGGTGCTGCTCGGGAGCATCGCGCGACGCGGACCCCCCGCGGTGGCCTGACCCCCACCCACCCGTCGTCCGACCGTCGTCCCACCCAGGAGCACGCATGCCCACCAACGACCCCCGTCCCACCAAGGCGGTGCGGCGCGACGAGGCCCGCGCCAAGGCCGCCCAGATGCGCAAGGAGCAGGAGCGCAGGGCCAAGCGGAACCGCATCCTCGCGATCGCCGGTCTCGTCGTCGCCATCCTCGCGCTCGTCGCCGTCGCGTTCACGATCGTCAACGAGAACCAGGCCAACCAGGCCGCCAACTCCGACGTCGTCTACGGCCAGGACGCCGAGAACGTGGTCCCGCCGTCCCTGGACGACGTCACCGCACCGGCGCCGGCCAACGACAAGGGCGGCATCCCCGTCAGCGGACCGACCGGCGACGACGTCGGCACGGCCGGCGAGGGCGACGTCGACCTGACCATCTACCTCGACTTCATGTGCCCGTACTGCGGCCAGTTCGAGACCACGAACGGTCCGGACCTGGACGCGATGCTCGAGGAGGGCGGCGTGACCATCACGTACCACCCCGTCTCGATCCTCGACCGCCTCGCGGCGGGCAGCTCGTACTCCACCCGCGCGGTCAACGCCACGGCGATCGTCGCGGACAAGTCCCCGGAGCACTTCACCGACTTCATCTCGGCGATGTTCGAGGACCAGCCGGCCGAGGGCACGTCCGGCCTGTCGGACGCCGAGATCGCGACGCGCGCCGAGAGCGTCGGCGTCCCGGAGGCGGTCACCTCGACGTTCACCGACACGGTGTCCGGCACGTTCGACACCGACACGGAGGAGGGCATCGCGGGCACCTGGCGGACGTTCGCCCCGTGGACGCTGGCGGCCACCATCCAGGCGGGCACCGACGTGCCGGAGTTCTCCACGCCGACCGTCCTCATCAACGGTGAGCCGTTCACGGGCTGGCAGGAGCCGGGCGCGCTGAAGCAGGCGGTCGACGCCGCCAGGTCCTGACCCCTCGGACGACCGGGCGCCCCACGGCGGGGCGCCCGGTTATCCTGGGCGCGCCCGCCTCCTTAGCTCAGTCGGCCAGAGCACCTGTCTTGTAAACAGGGGGTCATCGGTTCGAATCCGATAGGGGGCTCCACACGCTGGTCGCGTCAGCGGACGTGACCCGACGACGCCTCCGGGCGCGGGGTCCACGTCCGGACCGTCTCCATGGTCCAGAAGATCGCGAACAGACCGATCTCCCACCACTCGGTGACGATCACCGCGTACTCGAACCGCGCCACCCGCAGGACCAGCAGCAGCGGGAGCCCGGCCACCATGAGCACCGCGATGAGGCGGTACCAGCCGGTGTACGACGCCGCGGGGTCGGAGCCGGTCGCCGACGGCCACCCGTGGCTGGCGACGGCGGTGACCAGCCCGCCGATGAGCAGGAAGGTCGCGGCGAGGTGCACCCCGCCGAAGGCGTCGCCCTCGATGACCCGCCACGCGAGCAGGGCGAGGAAGCCGAGGCCCAGGAGCGTGGACCCCCGGAACAGGAACCGAGTGAATGGGGTGCGCCGCAGCTCCGTGCCCGGCCACTGCCCGGTGCGCCACTCCACGAGCAGGAACACGGCGGCGACGATGACGACCGCGAGGATCGTGAGCCGCAGGGAGTCGACCAGCTCCGCCCGCTCCCCGGGCGGCAGGTCGTCCAGGGTCCTCGCCAGGCCCGTCGGGACGAAGGCGACGACGACCGCGTAGAAGCCGGAGAGGTTGAGGGCGTAGTCCTCCAGCGGGCCGCCGCGGTACGCGACGAGGCAGACCGCGGTGCCGACCATGGCGCCGACGAAGACGTCCCGGAACGGGCCCAGGTAGTAGGCGCTGATCGAGCCGGCCACCGAGTGCAGGACCAGCGCCGCGAGCGCCGAGGTGACCAGCAGCAGGATCGGCAGGGCGATGAGCATCATCCGCAGGTGGCGGTAGGTCGCCCGGGCGACGTCGGACTCGGGCGGGTGACCGAGCTCGCCCGAGGTCGACATGAGGCGATCGTCCCGCCGCGCACGCCCGGCGTCCACCGGAGGAGTTACTCGACGCGCAGGTCCAGGCCCATCGCCTCGACGATCGTCACGGCCTGCGGGAGCGTGATGATGGCGCGGTCGAGCGTCACGGTCGCGGGGTCGATACCCGACAGGTCGCTGCCGCGCAGGTCGCAGCCGGTCAGGTCGGCACGGTGCAGCGACGCGCCCGCCAGGTCGCAGTCGCGCAGGGTGCCCCCGACGGAGCGGACGCCGGTGAGGTCGGCCTCCCGCAGGCGCACGCCCGTGAACGTGGCCGAGTGCAGGTCCGCGCCCGGCAGCGACACGAAGGACCAGTTGCCGCCCTCGACCCGGGCGATGTCCCATGTGCAGCCGTCGAACCGGGAGCCGATGAGCTTGCACCGCTCGAACCGCACGTCGAAGAAGTTCGAGCGGTGGAAGGTGCAGGAGATGAACGCTGCGTCGGTGTGCACGGAGGCGTTGAGCTTCGCGTTCCGGAAGACGCACTCCTCGAACACGGCGCCGACGCCGAACGCCTCGGTCAGGTCCAGGTCGAGGAACTCCACGTTGCGGAACTCCTGCCCGGACAGGTCCCTCGCGTACCAGTCCTCGCCGCGGACGGTCGAGGTGGTGGGGGTGGGCTCGCTCATGGAGCCGATCATGGTGCACCGGCGTCGGCACCGGGTGAAGATCTGTCGCGCGTGCCCGGGGGAGGAACGGGACGAGTCAGGCGGCCGGGCCGGTCTCCTCCAGCAGCCGCAGGGCCGCGCTGACCCGCGGGTTGCGCTTGGGGTCGCTGTCGATCCCGAGGGTGGCGTACATCCCGTTGACGTGGTTCTGCACGGACTTCTCGGTGATCCCGAGGCGGTCGCCGATGCCGGCGTTGGACAGCCCGGACGCCAGCAGCCGGAGCACCTCGTACTGCCGGTCGGTCAGCCGCGCGACCGCGGACCCGGCCCGGGGGGTCATCTGCGCCAGCAGCGCCGGATCCAGCACGGTCTCGCCCACCGCGGCTGCGCGCACCGCGCTGACCAGCACCTCTTCGCTCGTCGACGAGGTCTTGGACAGGTAGCCCCACCCGGCTGCCACGTCCGCGGGCAGGTCCAGGAGCAGGTCCATGGCGTCGTGCGCCGACAGGAGCAGGATGCCGAGGTCGGGCATCCGGCGGCGCAGCGTGACCCCGAGCGCGATGCCGTTGCCGTCGGGCAGGTCGATGTCCAGGACCACGCAGTCGACGGTCCCGGGCCGCAGGTCGCGCGCCGCCTCGGTGGCCGTGCCGACCGCGGCCACCACCTCGAAGCCGGGGATGCCGGACAGGGTGTGCTCCAGCATCGACCGGAACAGCGGTTGGTCCTCGACCACGGCGATGCGGAGCGGGGCGGTGCTGGTCACACTCATCGGCGCCAGTATCGTCTGCGGCTGGGTTCGGCGCGCGCGGTGCGCCGGACGGTACACGGACAGCCCACTCGGCGGCAGACGGAGGCGCGCACGATGACGACGTCGTCGACCGACTCCGCCGCGGACAGCGCCGTCAAACGGTCCGACCGTAGGCAGGACAAGATCACGCTGCTGCGCGGCACCGCGATCATCGCGCTGGGGTACGGCATCGGCGCCGCGCTCCAGTCGTCGTACGTCTACGCCGTCTACGTCCCCGAGTGGGCGCACATCCCGCTGTGGACGCGGCTGGTGGCGAACGCCCTGGCGGTCCTCGTGCTGGTGCTGGTCCTCGCCGCGGTGCGGGCGCACCGCGCCACCCGCCTCTGGGTCATGGTGGTGTGCGTCACGTTCGCCGCCACCGTCGCGTCGGGCGTCCGGTTCCTCGCCCAGGTGCAGCTCGGCGTGCACTCCGACGTGTTCGACACGGCGCGCGACGCGGAGCTGGTCAGCAGCGCGATCCTCGGGATCATCTCCGGCGCCATCGGCATGTGGGCGCTGGCCACCCGACGCGGTGCCCGGATCCGCACGCGGGCCGCCACCCGGAACGCGGTGCATGTCGAGGTGGCTCTGCGCGCGCTCGAGCAGGAGGAGATCCGCGTCCGCCGCGCCGTCGCGGAGGGCCTGCACGGCACGCTCCAGGCCAAGCTCGTGCTGGTCGACGCCCGCCTCGCCGACGTGCTCACGCGGGCCCGGGCGGGGGGCATGGGCGACGCCGAGATCGAGTCCCTGGCGTGGGTCCGCTCGGAGCTCGACGAGGCGCGCGAGACCGACGTGCGCGAGATGAGCCGGCTGCTCTACCCCGAGCGCATCGAGCTCGGGCTGGTGCCGGCCGTGCGCGCGCTCCTCGGCCGCATCCCGACCAGCATCGCCACGCGGCTCGTGGTCAGCGACGCCGTCCGGGCGATGGACGACCCGTCCGCATCCGCGCTGACGGTCAGCGAGCGGCTGCTCGCCGTCCGGGTGGTCGAGGAGGCGCTGACCAACGCGTTCAAGCATGGCCCCGCGTCCTCGTTGCGTGTGGACCTCGACGTCGACCACGGCGTGCTCCACGTGAGCGTCGAGAACGACGGGACGCTGTACGACCCCGCGGCAGCCGGCGCCGCCTCGGGGATCGCGCGGCTGGGATCCCGCCTCGAGCTCGTCGGCGGGCGGCTGCGTCTGTCGCCGGGCGGCCGGGAGAAGGGTGCCCGGCTCGACGCCTGGCTGCCGCTGGGGGCGGGCGCGGATTAGGACGCGTGTCCAGGTTGAGAGGTAGGCGGCTTACCTCCAGGGTGAAAGAAGTCGGCATCCCGGACAGCAGGGGTGCTGGCACCTCGGGTAGTTGAACGCGTGACCAACTCCGCGTCCTACCTTCGGGGTGGATCGCCGCTCGGCGCTTCCGTGAGCGGGTGTCGGGGAGGTTCCGATCCCGGTCCGCACCCGAACAGGAGATCACCATGGCAGTCACCAAGTCCAAGAAGTCCCGCAAGGGTCTGGCCGTCGGTCTCGCCGTCCTCGGCGTCGCCGGCCTGTCCCTCGCCTCCGCCGCCCAGCTGACGCTGACCAACAGCTCCTCGGCGCTGTCGCAGGCGGCCACGACCACCGTGTCCGGCGCGTGCCAGCAGACCGACGTCGCCGTGTCCTTCGGGACGACGCCCGCCGCCGGCACGCTCGGGACCGGCGCCTCGTTCGGCTACAACGCCACGGTCGACAGCCTGGTCCTGAACAAGATCGACGCCGCGTGCGCCGGCAAGACCATCAAGATCGCCCTGGGCGACACCGCGGGCGTCACGCTCGGCACGCCGTACTCGGGCACCGTCGTCACCGGTGGTGGCGTCCTGTCGCTCACGCTCAACGGCACCACGCCGCTGATCACGATCCCCGCGGCCGACGTCTCCAAGATCACGAAGGTCTCCGTCACGATCTACTGACGGAGCCTGGATCGAGCCGTCCGCAGTGGACACCGAGCGTCCCGAAGCAGCCGACCGCCCCGGTCGGCTGCTCCGGCGCGTCCGGGACGTGCTCTTCTGGGCCGCAGTCGCGGTCTGTGCGTTCCTCCTGTGGCCCACGAGCCTCGGCGGCTGCACGACGCTCACCATCGTGAGCGGTCACTCGATGGAGCCGACCTACCTCACCGGTGACCTCGTCGTCTCACGCTGCGGCGAGCCCACCGTCGGCGACGTCGTCGTCTACCAGCCGCACGAGCTCGGGGGCGCGCGCATCATTCACCGCATCATCGGTGGCGATGCGGCGGGCTGGCAGATCCAGGGCGACAACAACGACTGGGTCGACCCCTTCGCGCCGACGGACGACGAGGTGCTCGGCGTCGCGACGTTCCACCTGCCGAAGGTCGGCCTCGCCGTCACCGCGGTCACCAGCCCGTGGATCTGGGCCAGCCTGATCGTCCTGGCTCTCGCGATCCTCGTCTGGCCTCGCGACGACGAGGACGACGACGGCGAGGACGACGACGAGGCGGACGACGCCGAGGCCGACCAGGTGGTCGAGCCCGCGCGCGATCCGGCGGTCGTGACGTGACCTCCACCCTGCGGCACCGCGGACCGGTCGCGGCACTGGTCGCCCTGGCCGCTCTCGTCGCGCTCACTGTCGTGCCGGCGTTCGCGGCCGGGCTCTCGCTCGTCGGCAAGCCACGGAGCTTCGCGGCGACGTCCGCCCGGTGCACCAACGGACCCCTCACCGTGGCCCCCAGCGGCACGGTGGTCTCGGGCCAGTACACCGCTGTCACCGTCACGGGCATCACCGGGTCGGCGTGCACCACGGGACGCGTCCTGGTCCACGACTCGACCTCACCGGGGACAGTCCGGTTCAACGGGGCGGGAACGGTGACCGGGACGACGATGACCGTGACGTCCGCGGCCTTCACCCCACCGGCATCGAGCGCGGCGTCGGTCTACCTGACGTTGAACGGCTGGATCGTGCCGGCCACGTGGAGCTACACCGCCCCGACGGGCCCGGTAAACCGGTGCGAGGTGCGCAAGGTCTCGGACGGCTCGGTGGACCTCACGCGGCCCTGCACGGTCACGGGTCCGATCACGTCCAACTACTGGGGCAGCCCGGGGTCCGGTCTGGCCAACTACCGCACCGTCTTCAGCGCGCCGGGGATCCTCAACGACCAGTACGTCGCGTTCACCGTCACGATCTCGGGAGCCCCCAGCGGGTGGTCGTGGGCCAACGCGGGGCTCACGCGCATCGGCAGCGGAGGCTCGGTGTCGTCCCGCTGCTCGGCGCTCCCGACGGTCAGCGGTCGGCTCCCGGCGAACTACGGCACGACGCCCGAGTTCTACGTCGAGATCGTCGAGAACCGCACGGGCGTCGCGGGGATCGTCTGCCAGCCCTGACCGCTCAGCCCAGCGGTGACAGCTCCGGGCGCTTGGGCACGCGCTCGTCCCCGGACGACCTGCCCCGCAGGCGTCGGGTCGCCCACGGGTACAGGTGCTCCCGCACCCAGGCGGCGTCCTCGCGGGCCTGGCGCATCCGCGGGACCGGTGGCAGGGGGGTGAGCGGGTCGTCCCAGGCGGGGTCGTCGGGCTCCAGGCCCAGCGCCACCAGCGCACCCTGCGCCACGCGGGCGTGCCCGTCGGTGGTCAGGTGGATCCGGTCCTCGGCCCACATGCGCCAGTCCCGCAGCGACCGCATGCCCCACAGGTCCACCACGTAGGCGCCGTGCCGCCGGGCCATCGACCAGATGAGCGCGTTGTAGATGCCGACGCGGCTGCGGGTGGCCTTGACCAGCGGGCTGTCGGCCGCGTCGACCCCCGTGCCCAGCAGCACGTCGATGCCGGCCTCGCGCAGCCGGACGACGCCGGCCTCGAGGTTGCGGGCCAGTCGGTCGACGTCGGCGGCCGGGCGCAGGATGTCGTTGCCCCCGCCGACGAGGCTCACCAGGTCCGGTCCCATGGCGATCGCCGCCGGCACCTGCTCGAGCAGGATCGGGCGCAGCAGCCGGCCTCGGATGGCGAGGTTCGCGTACTGCAGCGGAGGCTCTCCCGCGTGCGTGCGTCGCTCGGACAGGTGGGACGCCAGCAGGTCCGCCCAGCCGCGCTGCGGGGCGTCGCGGCCGTCGGGGTCGTCCCAGAGACCCTCGGTGAACGAGTCGCCGATGGCGACGTAACGGGACCAGCGGGGCGTGGAGGACTCAGTCACGACGACAGTCTGCCAAGGATCGTCAGGTCAGTGACCAGTCGACAGGGTGTGCACCCTGCGCCACCAGCAGCGCGTTCACGCGAGAGAACGGGCGGGAGCCGAAGAACCCGCGGCTGGCCGACAACGGGCTCGGGTGCACGCTCTCCACGGTCGGCACCGCGCCGAGGAACGGCTTGAGGGACTGCGCGTCGCGCCCCCACAGGACGGCCACCAGCGGACCGCCACGGGCCACGAGCGCCTCGATCGCGCAGTCGGTGACCGCCTCCCACCCCCGGCGCCGGTGGGAGGCCGGTGCGCCCGGCCGGACCGTGAGCACCCTGTTCAGCAGCATCACCCCCTGGTCCGCCCAGCGGGTCAGGTCGCCGTTCGCCGGGGGCGCGACGCCGACGTCGGCGACGAGCTCGGTGAAGATGTTGGCCAGGGACCGGGGCAGCGGCCGGACGTCGGGCTGCACGGAGAACGACAGGCCCATCGGGTGACCGGGTGTCGGGTACGGGTCCTGGCCGACGACCAGCACCCGGACGTCGGCGAGCGGACGGTGGAACGCCCGCAGGACGGCGTCGCCGGCGGGCAGGTAGCCGTGACCGGCGGCCGCCTCGTCGCGCAGGAACTGTCCCGCGGCGCGGATCTGCGGCTCGACGGGGGCGAGGGCCGCAGCCCAGTCGGGGGCGACGAGCTGGTCGAGAGGGGCGGCGTTCACGAGCGTGAGGCTACCGACGGGACCCGGTGTGCGGCTCGCGGGTGACGACGCGCCGCCGGGAATGACACGCGTGTCATTACGGTCGTACGATGACGGACGTCGGTCTCCGCCCGGGGCGGACGCCATCGCCGAGAGCACAGGAGGACGCATGGACGCCGCGACGATCGTCATCGGATCGCTCCCGCAGCCCAGCAGCGTCTCCGGTCCCGCCGGTGCGCAGGGTCTCTCCGAGCGCGACGAGCAGGTCCTCGCGTTCGAGCGCCAGTGGTGGAAGTACGCGGGCGCCAAGGAGTCGGCCATCCGCGAGCTGTTCGACATGTCGGCCACGCGGTACTACCAGGTGCTCAACGCCCTGATCGACGACCCGGCGGCGCTCGCGCACGACCCGATGCTCATCAAGCGGTTGCGCCGCATGCGGTCCTCCCGCCAGCGCGCACGCACGGCCCGCCGCCTCGGAGACGCCTGATCCACCCGTCTTTGCGTGCCGGCGTCCGCATCCCTGCACGTGACACGGCCCACGTACGGCCCCAGGTGGACCCGCCCGCACGGCACGAGCCGTTAGCCTGTCGGCCGTGAGCAAGGCGGAGTACTCCTACCCCGAGGACGAGTTCGACGTCCCGTCCAACCCCGACGTCCCCCGGGGCGTGCACCGGGCACCCCGGTCCGCGTGGAACCGGTGGTGGCCGTTCCTCGTCGTCCTGGTCCTCGCGCCGGTCCTCGCGTTCGTCCTGGTGAACCTCGCGGCGCGCGAGGGCAACCTCCCCACGCTCCCGGGCACGTCGGACTCACCCGTCGCCGAGGACGAGCCGACCACGGAGACCCCGGCCGACGGCGAGACGCCGCCCGCCGACGAGGGTGCGGAGACGCCGCCCGCCGACGAGCCGGTCGCACCGACCCCCGTCCTGACCACGCCGGTCGCCGTGCTCAACGCGGCCGGCATCGGCGGCATCGCCGCGGCGCAGGCCGAGAAGCTGACCACCGCCGGGTTCACCGCCGTGACGACCGGCAACGTCGAGTCGTCGTTGGACGACTCCGTCGTGTACTACGCGTCGGAGGACCAGAAGGTGACCGCCGACCTGGTCGCCTCGACCCTCGGGCTCACGGTCGTGACGCTCTCCGCACCGGACGCGGGCACCGGGATCGCCGTCGTGCTCGTGAGCGACCCGGACGCCTGACCGACCCCCTGACCAGGGCTCTCGCCCCGGACAGCCCGGTCCGAGACGACCCTGGCCCGCGCCCGATCGCGGCCACTAGGCTCTCGCGCACCGGGCGCCGGCGGAGCGCTCGGGTCGAGGCGTCGACGAGTGGCAGGAGTACGCATGGCCCAGGGCATCGTGAAGTGGTTCAACGCGGAGAAGGGGTACGGCTTCATCACCCCGGTCGGGGGAGGCGCCGACCTCTTCGTGCATTTCAGCGCCATCCAGTCGGACGGCTACCGGTCCCTCGAGGAGGGGCAGGACGTCGAGTTCGAGGTCGGGCAGGGCACCAAGGGGCCGCAGGCGGAGCAGGTCCGCGGGCTCTGACGCAGTGCAGCGACGGGCCGCGCACCCCCCGGGGCGCGGCCCGTCGCCGTGCCGGCGCCTCCGCTCGTCAGCGCTCCAGCGCGTCGAGGGCGAGCAGCACGCAGGCCGCGCTCCAGCCGAGCGGGGCGACGGCGGCGGGTGAGCCGTCGGCGAGCACCTTCTCCGGGAGCGACCCCGACGGGGTCCGGTGGGAGTCGAGGAACGCGAGCCAGCCGTCGGCCAGCGCGATGTCGCCGTGCTCCGCGGCCACCCAGGCGTAGAGCGAGGTCTGCGGGGTCCAGGAGACGCCGTCGTCGCGCCAGCCCGCACCGGGGGCCAGCCCGTTCGCGGGCCGGACCATCGACACGGCCGACGCCCGCCACGCCTCCTGCGCGCCGGGCACCTCGGTGGTGAGGAACGGCGGCAGCAGGAAGGCGCTGGCCGCGTCCGCGTGGCCGCCGTCCGCGTACCGGGCGAACCCGGTCGGGCCGAACGCGCGGATGACGGCGACCTTGGAGCGCAGCGCGGCGTCGAACGCCGACCGGGCGAGCGCGTCGTCGCCGGTGAGGACCAGGAGCTCGGACGCCTGCTGCAGGCCGGCCACCAGCGGTGCGACCGTGCCCAGCGTCAGGCGGTCCTCGGGGACCTCCCAGTAGTCGGGGGACGCGGGCGGCAGGCCGTCGCGCCCGACGAGGGCGATGGCGTGCCGGGCGGAGCGCTGCAGCAGCGGGCGCAGACCGGCAGCCGCCTCCGCGCGCTCGTCGGGGTCGAGGATCTCCGCCAGCACCAGGCCCGACGCCCACAGCGCCCAGCCGGTGCCGTCGGTCTGCACGCCGCGGTCGTCGGGTGGGCCGGAGCCGTCCGGCAGGTACCGCGCCTGGAACGACCCGTCCGTCGCCTGCACCCGGTCGAGGAACGCGAGGATCTCCAGGGCGTCCCGGACGTGCCCGGTCCGGGCCAGGGCGACCGCCACGAACGACGCGTCGCGGGGCCACACGTACCGCCACTTGTCCGACCAGGCCGCCACGGCGGCGCCGTCCGGGAGGACGAGTGCGTGCAGGTCGAGCAGCGCGGCCCGCGCCATGCCCTCGTACGGCCCACCGGCCCCCGGGAGCGTCCCCGACGCCAGCCAGGCGCGCTGCCGGTCGGCGACGGTGGCGGCGGCGCGCACGGTGGCGCCGTGACCGGTCG
>NZ_CAURTV010000112.1:0-11064 GCF_963527515.1 uncultured Cellulomonas sp.
GTCGAGGCCGGGCTGCTGCCCTCCCTGCTGCCCGGCGGCCGCCCGGTCGCCGACTCGGCTGCCCGGGTCGACCTGGCCGCGGTCTGGGGCGTCGAGCACCTGCCCGCCGAGCCCGGCCGGTCGACCACCGAGATCCTCGCCGCAGCGCGCGCAGGGCTGCTCGGCGGCCTCGTCGTCGGCGGCCTCGAGCTCGCCGACCTGCCCGACCCCGCGATCGCCCGCGAGGCGCTCGACCGGGCCACGTTCGTGGTCTCGCTCGAGGTCCGGCGCTCCGAGGTCACCGACCGCGCGGACGTCGTCCTGCCGGTGGCGCCGCCCACCGAGAAGGCCGGCACGTTCGTCACCTGGGAGGGCCGCCCGCGCCCGTTCCCGCAGGCGCTCGTGTCCCACTCGATGGCCGACCACCGCGTCCTGGACCGGCTGGCCGACGCCCTCGGGGTCGAGCTGGGTCTGCAGACGCTCACCGCCGTGCACGACGAGCTGGACCAGCTCGGCGGCTGGGACGGTGCCCGCGTCGGTGCCCCTGACGTGCCCGCCGCCGACCCGCCGGCCGTGGCCCCGGGCACCGCGGTGCTGGCCACGTGGCACCAGCTGCTGGACGGCGGCCGCCTGCAGTCGGGCGAGCCGTTCCTCGCCGGCACCGCCAAGCGTCCCGTGGCGCGCATCTCGGCCGCCACCGCGGTCGCGGTGGGCGTCGAGGACGGCGGCGCGCTCACCGTGTCCACCGACGCCGGGTCGCTCACGCTGCCCGCCGTGCTCACCGCGATGCCGGACCACGTGGTGTGGCTGCCGACGAACGCGGTCGGCGCCGGTGTCCGCGACGCCCTGCACGCCGACGGCGGCCACGTGGTGCGCCTCGCGGCCGGACCTGCAGACCTGGAGGCCCGCGCATGAGGTTCCCCGCCGAGGCGATCGCGCCGGTGACCGCCGACTTCAGCAACGACACCTGGTGGATCTGGCTGATCAAGGCCGTCGCCATCGTCGTCTTCCTGCTGACGAGCGTGCTGATCGCCATCTGGTTCGAGCGCAAGGTCGTCGCCCGCATGCAGGTGCGGCCCGGCCCCAACGTGCACGGTCCGTTCGGCCTGCTGCAGTCCCTGGCGGACGCCATGAAGCTCCTGTTCAAGGAGGACATGACGGTCAAGGCCGCGGACAAGCTGGTCTACATCGTCGCGCCCATGATCGCGGTGTTCTGCTCGCTGCTGACGTTCGCCGTCATCCCGTTCGGCCCGTCGGTGAACCTGTTCGGCATCGTCACGCCGCTGCAGCTCACGGACTTCCCCGTCGCCGCGCTGTACATCCTCGCGTGCGCCGCGGTCGGCGTGTACGGGATCGTGCTCGGCGGCTGGTCCTCGGGGTCCACGTACCCGCTGCTCGGCGCCGTGCGCTCGACCGCGCAGGTGATCTCCTACGAGCTGGCGATGGGCCTCTCGCTGGTCAGCGTGTTCATCCTGGCCGGGTCGATGTCGACCTCGCAGATCGTGACCTCGCAGACCGCGGTCTGGTGGTTCCTCCCGCTGCTGCCGGCGTTCGTCATCTACGTCATCTCGATGGTCGGCGAGACCAACCGCCTGCCGTTCGACCTGCCCGAGGCCGAGGGCGAGCTGGTCTCCGGCTACATGACCGAGTACTCGTCGATGAAGTTCGCCTGGTTCTTCCTGGCCGAGTACATCAACATGCTCAACGTCTCGGCCGTGGCCACCACGCTGTTCCTCGGCGGCTGGCGCGCACCGTGGCCGATCTCGGCGATCAACGACGGCATGTTCAACACGGGCTGGTGGCCGGCCCTGTGGTTCCTGGCCAAGCTCTGGATGCTCATGTTCGTGTTCGTCTGGATCCGCGGCTCGGTGCTGCGGTTCCGGTACGACCAGTTCATGAAGATCGGCTGGAAGCTCCTCATCCCCGCGGCCCTCGGCTGGGTGGTCTGCGTGGGCGTCGTGCAGGGCGTCCGGCAGTTCTCCGGGCTGGACCTGCGCACGATCCTGTTCGTGCTCGCCGGCATCGTGCTGGTCGGGCTCGTGGTCTCGTTCCTCGTCCCGGAGAAGAAGCAGCCCACCGCACCGGAGCGCCCCCCCGGCCCGCAGGTGTACGACCCCTACGCGGGCGGCTTCCCCGTGCCGCCGCTGCCGGGGCAGGTGCTGCCGCCGTCGCCGCGCAAGCAGCGGGCCGAGCGGGCCGCAGGCGAGAACGCAGCCGAGAACGCAGCCGAGAACGCGACCACCCCTCACGTCACCCAGGAGGTGCACGGTGGCTGACCAGCGCAAGCCTGTCCGCAAGCCGAAGCCGACCCCGTCGGGCAAGGCCGTCACCCCCGCACCCCGCGGGGGCGAGGTCGCGGCCCCTGCCGAGGGCTACACGTCGCTCATCGAGCCGCGCGGGCCCGTCTCCGACTTCCTCGCCCCCGTGGGCGGGTTCGGCGTCACGCTCTCCAACATGTTCCGGCCGACGGTGACGGACCAGTACCCGTCGGAGAAGGCCCCCACCAAGCCCCGATACCACGGTCGTCACCAGCTCAACCGCTACGCGGACGGGCTGGAGAAGTGCATCGGCTGCGAGCTGTGCGCGTGGGCGTGCCCCGCGGACGCGATCTACGTCGAGGGCGCGGACAACACCCCGGACAACCAGCGCTCGCCGGGGGAGCGGTACGGCAGCGTCTACCAGATCAACTACCTGCGCTGCATCTTCTGCGGCCTGTGCATCGAGGCGTGCCCGACGCGTGCGCTGACCATGACCAACGAGTACGAGCTGGCGGGTCCGACGCGGGCCGGGATGATCTGGGAGAAGGAGGATCTGCTGGCTCCGCTGCGCAGCGGCATGCTGCAGGCGCCGCACCCCATGGTCGAGGGCACCACGGACACCGACTACTACCGCGGCGAGGTCACGGGCTCGACGCCGGCGCAGGTGGCCTGGGTGTCCGAGCACCGCCCGGACGACCCGACGCTGCCCGGCGGAGCCGGCCTGGACGCGGCCAACGTGCCGGGTCGCACCGCGGCCGTGATGGCGGCGACCGTGGCCGCGGCCACCAAGCAGGGCACCCGATGAGCGCGCTGGCCACCAGCCTGCTCGAGTCCGGGGAGACGACGACCGCCGAGGCGGTGCTGTTCTGGACCCTCGGGCCGATCATGGTCCTCGCCGCGCTGAGCCTGCTGTTCGCCAAGAAGGCGGTGCACGCGGCGCTCTCCGTGATCGTCGTGATGATCTCGCTGGCGTTCCTCTACGTCGCGCAGGACGCGGTGTTCCTCGGGGTCGTCCAGGTGGTCGTCTACACCGGCGCCGTGATGATGCTGTTCGTGTTCGTGCTCATGCTCGTCGGCGTCGACTCCTCCGACTCGCTCGTGGAGACCATCCGCGGGCAGCGCTGGATCGGTCTGCTGGCGGGCGTCGGGCTGGGCGTGGTGCTGGCCGGCGTGGTCGGCCGGGCGAGCTACGGCAGGCCGTTCGGACTGAGCGGCGAGAAGGCCGACCAGAACCCGACGGCTCTCGCGCACATCGTCTTCGGCCAGTACGTGTTCGCCTTCGAGGTGGTCGGCGCGCTGCTGGTCACCGCCGCGCTCGGCGCCCTGGTCCTCACGCACCGGCAGCGGCTCACGCCCCGCGTCGGTCAGCGGGAGCGCGCCGACGCCCGCATGGCCGCGGGCGAGATCCTCACCCCGCTGCCGGCGCCGGGCGTGTACGCCGGCCACAACGCGATGGACGTCCCCGCGCTCGGGCCCGACGGGGAGCCGATCGAGATCTCGGTCTCGCGCGTGCTGCGCATCCGCGGGCAGGAGGCCGACGCCGAGGAGTTCGCGGCGCGGACCGAGCGCGCGCTCGCCGGTGCCGCCCGGACGCGCGCTGGTCGGGGCACCCCACCGCCGCAGGCCGTACCCCAGGGAGCACCCGTGAACGCGCCCGAGCTGGGCGCCGCGGTGAGCGACACCGGCCAGAACGGTCCGTCGACGGGCCCGGCCGGCGTCATCGGACAGGAGGACGGCACGTGAGCCTGACCCACTACCTCGTCCTGGCGGCGATCCTCTTCTCGGTCGGCGCGACGACGGTGCTGCTGCGGCGCAACGCGATCATCGTGTTCATGGGGGTCGAGCTCATGCTCAACGCCTCGAACCTGGCGCTCGTGACGTTCGCGCGGATCCACGGTGACCTGACGGGGCAGGTGATGGCCTTCTTCGTGATGGTCGTCGCGGCCGCCGAGGTCGTCGTCGGGCTCGCGATCATCGTGGCCATCTTCCGGACCCGGCGCTCGGCCTCGGTCGACGACATCAACCTGTTGAAGAGCTGAGGGGCGACGTGCACACCCTGACAACTCTGGTGGCGAGCCTGCCGTCCGAGAGCTTCGTGCCCGAGGGGCAGACGGTCGACGAGGGGATCCTCCTGCTCGCGCCCCTGCTCGTCGGCCTGCCGCTGCTCGGCGCCGCGGTGCTGCTGCTCGCCGGCCGGCGCTCCGACCGGTGGGGACACTGGGTCGGCGTGCTGGCGTCCGCCGCCGCGTTCGTCGTCGCCGCGCTCCTGTTCGTGGAGATGCTGCAGCGGCCCGACGACGCCCGCGTGCTCGACGTGCCGCTGGGCACCTGGATCGACGCGGGAGCGTTCCACCTCGACGCGGGACTGCGGCTGGACCCGCTGTCCCTGACGTTCGTGCTGCTGGTGACGTTCGTCGGCACCCTGATCCACGTCTACGCCGTGGCCTACATGGACCACGACGTCGACCGGCGGCGGTTCTTCGCCTACCTCAACCTGTTCGTCGCGGCGATGCTCGTCCTCGTGCTGGCCGACAGCTATTTGCTGCTGTTCGTCGGCTGGGAGGGCGTCGGCCTGGCGTCGTACCTGCTCATCGGCTTCTGGAACTACCGCACGGACTACGCGGTCGCCGCCAAGAAGGCGTTCGTCGCCAACCGCATCGGTGACCTCGGCCTGATCATCGCGCTCGGCCTGATGTTCGCGGCGTTCGGTGCCGTGGACTTCGGCACGGTGCTCAGCGGCGAGCACGGCGGGATCAGCCAGGGCACGCTCACCGCGATCGGCCTCATGCTCCTGCTCGCCGCGTGCGGCAAGTCGGCGCAGTTCCCGCTGCAGTCGTGGCTCGGCGACGCGATGGCCGGTCCGACGCCCGTGTCCGCGCTCATCCACGCGGCGACCATGGTCACCGCAGGCGTCTACCTCATCGTGCGCTCCGCGCCGCTGTTCGACGCCGCACCGACGGCCCAGCTGGTCGTCGTCATCGTCGGCGCGATCACCCTGCTGTTCGGGGCGATCGTCGGCTGCGCCAAGGACGACATCAAGAAGGCGCTGGCCGCGTCCACGATGTCGCAGATCGGGTACATGGTCCTCGCCGCCGGTCTCGGCCCGGTCGGGTACGCCTTCGCGATCTTCCACCTGATCACCCACGGGTTCTTCAAGGCGGGCATGTTCCTCGGCGCCGGCTCGGTCATGCACGGCATGGACGACCAGGTGGACATGCGGCGCTTCGGCGGGCTGGCCCGGTACATGACCATCACGTGGCTGACCTTCATGGCGGGCTGGCTGGCCATCATCGGCATCCCGCCGTTCTCCGGGTTCTTCAGCAAGGACAAGATCATCGAGGCCGCGTTCGTCCCGGTCGACGGGTCGCCGTGGCGCGCCTGGGTGTTCGGCGGCGTCACGCTGCTGGGTGCCGGGATCACCGCGTTCTACATGTCGCGGCTGTTCTTCATGACGTTCGAGGGCGAGCGCCGCTGGTCCACCAAGCGCGACGGTGAGGCGCAGCACCCGCACGAGTCCCCGAAGCTCATGACGTGGCCGATGATCGTGCTGGCCGTCGGGTCGATCGGGCTCGGGTTCTTCCTCAACCTGGGCGGCCGGTTCGTCGACTGGCTCTCCCCGGTGCTCGGCCACGCGGAGCACGAGGAGCCGGTGCTGCCCATCTGGGTGATCACGGCCCTCACGCTCGGGCTCGTGATCGTCGGTGTCGTCATCGCCTGGCGCCGGTACGCGATCTCGCAGGTCCCGGTGGTGCCGCCGCTCGGCACGTCGCTGACCCGGGCCGCCCGCGTCGACCTGTACCAGGACTCGGTCAACGACGTCCTGCTGGTCGAGCCGGGGCAGGCGCTCACGCGCTCCCTGGTCTACGCGGACCGGACCGCCATCGACGGCACCGTCACGGGCGTCGGCCTGTCGACCGTGCTGCTCGGCGGCCTCGCGCGGCGCCTGCAGACCGGGTTCGTCCGGTCGTACGCCGCGTCGATGCTGCTCGGGCTCGTCGCGCTCATTGTCGTCGTCCTGGTCATCCAGAACTGAGGAGTGCTCACACCGATGTCGTCCTCCTTCCCCTGGCTGACCGCCCTCATCGTCGTGCCCCTGCTGGGCGCGGTGGCGCTGTGGGTGCTCCCTGCCGGCCGTGCCCGGGCCGTCGCGCTCGGCGTGGCGCTGCTCGAGCTCCTGCTCGGCGTCGCGGCGCTCACCGCCTTCGACGTCGGCGACGCCGGCGCCGTCCAGCTCTCCGAGGTCCACGGCTGGATCCCCGCCTTCGGGGTGTCCTACGCGGTCGGTGTCGACGGCGTCGGGCTCGCGCTCGTGCTCATGTCGGTGCTGCTCGTGCCGCTGGTCGTGCTCGCCGCCTGGCGGGAGCAGGGCAGCCTCACGGCCGCCACCGACCGGCTGCGCCGGTACCTCGCGCTCATCCTGCTGCTCGAGGCGTTCATCGTCGCCGTGTTCGCCGCGCGCGACGTGTTCTTCTTCTACATCCTGTTCGAGGCCATGCTCATCCCGGTCTACTTCATGATCGGCATGTTCGGCGGCGCCCAGCGGCGGTACGCGGCCGTGAAGTTCCTCATCTACTCGCTCACCGGCGGGCTGATCATGCTCGTGGCCGTCATCGCCCTGTACCTGCAGGGACCGGGCGGGCCGCAGGGCTTCCTCACGGAGAACCTCACCGGGCTGGCGCTGGACCCCACCACCGAGAAGCTGATGTTCGGCGCGTTCTTCCTCGCGTTCGCCATCAAGGCGCCGATGTTCCCGGTGCACACCTGGCTGCCGGACGCCGCGGAGCAGGCCCCCGCCGGGACGACGACGCTGCTGGTCGGCGTGCTGGACAAGGTCGGCACGTTCGGGATGCTCACGCTCTGCCTGCCGCTGTTCCCCACCGCGTCGCGCTGGGCGGCGCCGGCGATCGTCGTGCTGGCCGTCGTCTCGATCCTGTACGGGGCGCTGCTCGCGATCGGGCAGAAGGACCTGATGCGGCTCATCGCGTACACGTCGGTGTCGCACTTCGGCTTCATCGTGCTGGGGATCTTCGCGTTCACGTCGACGTCGGTGGCCGGCTCGTCGTTCTACATGGTCAACCACGGGCTCTCGACCGGGGCGCTGTTCCTCCTGGCCGGCTTCCTCGTGGCCCGCCGGGGGTCGCAGCAGATCGCCGACTTCGGCGGTCTGAGCAGGATCGTGCCGGTGCTGGCGGGGACGTTCCTGGTGGCCGGCCTGTCGGCGCTGTCGCTGCCGGGCCTGTCCACGTTCATCAGCGAGTTCCTCGTCCTGGTCGGCACCTTCGCCCGGCACCCGGCGGCGGCGATCGTCGCCAGCCTCGGCGTGGTGCTCGCCGCCATCTACGTGCTGTGGACCTACCAGCGGATCTTCACCGGGCCGGAGCGCCCGGAGCTGGTCGGCACCCCCGACCTGGGCTCCCGGGAGAAGTGGGTCGTCGCGCCGCTGATCGGGGCCATGGTCGTGCTCGGGTTCGTGCCCGGACCGGCCCTGGACCTGGTGCGCCCGCCCGCCGGCGTCACGCTGGAGCAGGTCGGCGTCCAGGACGTGCCCGCCACCGCCGCCACCGAGGAAGGGAGCGACCAGTGAACGACTTCGTCGCACCGGAGGTCGACTGGGCCGCCCTGAGCCCCGTCGTCATCGTCCTGATCGCCGCCGTCGTCGGCGTGCTGGTGGAGGCGTTCGTCCCCGCCCGCGCCCGCCGCACCGTGCAGCTGGCGATCTCGCTGGCCGCGCTGGCCGGTGCGGTCATCGCGGTCGCCGCGCTGTGGAACGGCGTCGAGACCTCCGGCGGCACCGAGGTGCTCGGCGGGTCGCTGCTGGTCGACGGGCCCACGCTGGTGCTGCAGGGCACGATCGCGCTGCTGGCCCTGCTCGCGCTGCTCGTCGTCGCAGACCGCACGGAGACGGGGGAGGACGCCTTCGCGCCCAACGCCGCCGCCGTCCCGGGCTCGGAGTACGAGGAGATCGCGCGCCGCAAGGGCGTGCGCCAGACCGAGATCTACCCGCTGTTCCTGTTCGCCACCGGGGGCATGCTGATCTTCCCCGCGACCGGCGACCTGCTGACCCTGTTCGTCGCGCTCGAGGTGCTCTCGCTGCCGCTCTACCTGCTCACGGGCATGGCACGCCGCCGCCGCCTGCTCTCGCAGGAGGCGTCGATGAAGTACTTCCTGCTCGGCGCGTTCTCCTCCGCGCTCCTGCTCTTCGGCATCGTGCTGGTCTACGGCTACTCCGGCTCGCTGCGCTACGCCGAGATCGCGGAGGCCACCCAGGTGCCGGGTGGGCTGGACAGCCTGCTGCTCGTCGGCTCCGTGCTGATCCTGTCCGGGCTGCTGTTCAAGGTGGGCGCCGTCCCGTTCCACACCTGGACGCCCGACGTCTACCAGGGCGCCCCGACGCCCATCACCGGGTTCATGGCGGCGTGCACCAAGGTCGCCGCGTTCGGTGCCCTGCTCCGGTTCGTCTACACGGTGGTGCCGGGCCTGCAGTGGGACCTCGGCGTGGTGCTCTGGATCGTCGCGATCCTCACCATGGTGGTCGGCACGGTGGCGGCGCTGGTGCAGACCGACATGAAGCGGGTCCTCGCGTACTCCTCGATCGCGCACGCGGGCTTCGTCCTCACGGGCATCATCGCGCTGAACGAGTCCGGGATCGTGGCGGTCCTCTTCTACCTGCTGGTGTACGGCGCCGCGACGATCGGTGCGTTCGGCATCGTGTGGCTGGTGCGTGAGCGCGCGGCCGGTGCCGAGGGCGACGGGCCCAGACCGGTGCTCGGTGAGGCCTCCCACCTGTCGCAGTGGGCCGGCCTCGGCCGCACCCACCCGCTGCTGGCGCTGACGTTCGCCCTGTTCCTGCTGTCGTTCGCGGGCATCCCGCTGACGGCCGGCTTCGCCGGGAAGTTCGCGGTGTTCTCCGCCGCGGTCGAGGGCGGAGCCTGGCAGCTGGCCCTGGTCGGCGTCCTGGCGTCCGCCGCCGCCGTGTTCTTCTACGTCCGGATCATCGTGCTCATGTTCTTCACCGAGCCGGCCGGGACGGACGAGGAGGCGACGGGCGCCGCGGCACCGGCCGCAGAGCCCGCTGCGGTGCTCGGCGACCCGCCGGTCCTGGTCGAGGCGGCGCCGGTGGTGCAGACGAGGTCGGCCGTGACCACCACGGTGGTCGGGTCGGAGGGGTTCGCCGTCGTGGCGATCGCCCTGTGCGCGGTCCTGACGATCGTCCTGGGCGTCTTCCCGTCACCGGTGCTGGACCTGGTGGCGACCGTGTCGACCTTCCTGCCGTGACCGTCCGCCTGTCCGGCAGGATCGCCGCGCCGGGATAGGTTCTAGCAGTGACCTCCCTGACGGCCTTCCCGCTGGCCGATCCCGACCTGGCCGACCGGTTGGCCGTGCGGCTCGCGCTGGTCGAAGAGCGCCTGCGCGACGCCGTGACCAACGTGGACCCCCTCGCCGACGACGCGTCCCGCCACCTGGTGAACGCCGGCGGCAAGCGGCTGCGGCCCCTGCTCACCCTGCTGGCCGCGGAGCTGGGTGACGGCTCCCGGCGGGAGGTCGTGGACGCGGCCGTCGTCGTCGAGCTGACGCACCTGGCCACGCTGTACCACGACGACGTGATGGACTCCGCGCCGCTGCGTCGCGGCGCCCCTGCGGCCCACGAGGTGTGGGGCAACTCGGTCGCCATCCTCACGGGGGACCTGCTCTTCGCCCGCGCCTCCGCCACGGTGGCAGGTCTGGGGCCCGACGCCGTCCGCATCCAGGCGGCCACGTTCGAGCGGCTCTGCCTGGGCCAGCTGCACGAGACGGTCGGACCGCGGCCCGAGGACGACCGGGTGGCGCACTACCTGCAGGTGCTCGCGGACAAGACGGCGTCGCTGATCGCCACGTCGGCGCGCTTCGGCGCGATGTTCGCCGGTTGCCGGCCCGACGTCGTGGCCACGGTCACCGCGTTCGGCGAGAAGATCGGCGTCGCGTTCCAGCTGGCCGACGACGTCATCGACCTGACCTCCGACGGCGACGTGACGGGCAAGACCCCCGGCACGGACCTGCGCGAGCAGGTGCCGACGATGCCGGCGCTCCTGCTGCGCGCCCGCGCGGCGGGACCCGACGGGACGCCCGAGGACCGTCGCCTCGTGGCCGTCCTGGACGGCGACCTGTCGGCCGACGTGGACCTGGCGTCGGCGGTCGCTGCGCTGCGGGTGCACCCAGTGGTCGCCGAGACGCGCGAGCGGGCGATCACGCTGGCGCAGGCCGCCGTCCGCGAGCTCGACCCGCTCCCGGCCGGTCCGGTCAAGGACGCCCTCATCTCGTTCGCCGACGCCCTGGTGGACCGTGCCTCCTGAGCCCGGGAGACGTGCGCGCCCCGGCGCGCCGGTCGGGCCCGTCCCGATCACCCCTGGGTCGGTCGCCCCGGTCGGCACGCGCGTGCTGGCGTACGTCCTGGACACGCTCGTCCTGCTGGCCGCCGTCGGTGTCGGCTCCCTGATCCGCGCCGACGTCCCTGCTGCCCCCGCCCTGCTCGCCGCGGTCGCGGCGGTCGCGCAGTGGGTCGCGGAGGCCCGCACCGGTGCCACGGTCGGCAACGCCGTCACCGGCATCCGCACCCTCTCGGCGACGACGGGACGTCCCGCGGGGCTGGGGGCCGTCCTGCTCCGCCAGGTGGTGGTGGGCGCCGGCGCCCTGCTGCTCGTCGTCGGGCAGTGGGTGGTCGTCGCCTCGGGGGCGTGGGACCGGAGTCCTGCGCAGCGCGGCTGGCACGACCGGGCGGCCGGGACGGTGGTGCTCCGCGCGCGGGCGGTCCGCCGGGGCCCGGCGCTCGCCACCGCGCGCTCCACAGGTC
>NZ_CAURTV010000113.1:0-10943 GCF_963527515.1 uncultured Cellulomonas sp.
GAGCGGAAGGTCAGTCCGACCACAAGCACAGCGGACTGACCTGGAGCGCAGCGGACGCTGAGGGGCGCGGAGCGTCACTCGCACGGAGCGGAGCGCAGGATCAGTCCGACCACAAGCACAGCGACTGATTCGGAGCCCAGCGCGGCCTGAGGACGGTCTAGGCGCTGCTCGCGGCCTTCCAGCGCGCCAGCACGTCCGCGGCGGCGCCGCTGTCCAGCGACCGCCGCGCGTGCTCGGTGCCGGCCCGCAGCCGGTCCACGAGCGTCCCGTCGGACGTCCCGGCCAGCGTCCCGTCCGCCACGAGCGCCGCGGCGGTGTTGAGCACGACCGTCTCGCGCACCGCCCCGGTCTCGCCGTCGAGCAGCCGGCGGGCGACGTCGGCGTTGTAGTCGGCCTTCGCACCGCGCAGCGACTCGAGCCCGACCCGGCCGACGCCGAGGTCCGTCTGCCAGTCGACGACGGACTCGGTGACCTGCCCGTCGCGCACCTCCCAGAGGCGGGTGGGACCGGTGGGGGCGATCTCGTCGAGCCCGTCCTCCCCCCGGAACACCATCGCGCTGACACCGCGCTGGGCGAGGACGCCGGCCATGAGCGGCGCCATGCGGGCGTCCGCGACGCCGATCGCCGCCGACCGCGGCTGGGCCGGGTTGGTGAGCGGACCGAGGAAGTTGAACGCGGTCCCGATCCCCAGCTCGGTGCGCGCGGCGGCGGTGTGCCGGAACGACGGATGGAAGACCTGCGCGAAGCAGAAGGTGATGCCGACCTCCGTGGCCAGCTCCGCGACGCGGGCGGGCGGGTGGTCGAGCCGGATGCCCAGCTCCTCGAGCACGTCGGCGGAGCCGGACGACGAGGAGGCTGCGCGGTTCCCGTGCTTGACCACGGTGAGCCCGGCGCCCGCGATGACGAGCGCGGACATCGTGGAGATGTTCACCGTGTGCGCTCGGTCGCCGCCGGTGCCCACGATGTCGAGCGTGCGTCCGGGGACTTCGATGCGGACGGCGTGGGCGAGCATCGTGTCGGCCAGGCCCGTGAGCTCGGCGACCGACTCCCCCTTCGTCTTGAGCCCGACGAGGAACGCGGCGACCTTCGGCGTCGACGCCGCGCCGCTCATGATCTCGGACATCGCCCACGACGCCTGCTCGACCGAGAGGTCCTGACGTGCCGTGAGGGTGGCGAACAGGTCCGGCCAGCTGGACGCGGTGGACCCGTCGGTCATCGGATGACGGCCGGGGACTCGACCAGTCCCGCGACGGCGCCGTGCAGCTCGACCGGGTCCAGGGGACGGCTGACGACGGCGTCGGCGTTCGACCAGGACGCGAGCCACGCGTCCTGGGGCCGACCGGTGAGCACCAGCGTCGGCGGGCACCGGAAGATCTCGTCCTTGAGCTGTCGAGCCAGGCCGAGGCCGCCGACCTTGTCCGCCTCGCCGTCGAGGATCAGCAGGTCCAGCCCGCCCGACTCGGCCTGCGCGATGACCGCGGCCGCGGTGGCCACCTCGACCCACTCGATGTCGGGTGCGCCGCGGCGGAGCCGACGCCCGACCGCCAGCCGCACCTGCGCGCGGGCGTCGACGTCGTCGCTGTACAGCAGGATCCGTGGTCCGGGGGTGGCGGATCCAGTCGTGTCGGGCTGCGCCGTGCTCATCGGAGGTCCCTCACTGGTGGTCGATACAGGTCCGTGGGGATTCTGGCACGGGTGGTCGCGAGTCGGGGTAGAGGCCCGCCAGCGGATGCCGCGGACGCATAGCACGGGGCCGGCGACGCGCCCGCGGCTCACGACGCGCGTCCGCGCAGCGGCCGGGCGTCCGCACCCTCCAGATCGGCGTGATTCTCGACCGCCTGCGCGGCGCCCGGCGCCGAGATCGTGACGATGTGACATTTACCTGTGGCCACGCTGAGGGCCTAACGTCCCATGCGGGGTCGTCATCAGCCATAATGACGATCGTGTCGACCGCAACGGCTGCCCCGCGCACCAGCCCCCACGTGAGCGTCAACCGACCGAACCCCGTGTCGGTGGGGACGATCGTCTGGCTGGCCAGCGAGCTCATGTTCTTCGCAGGCCTCTTCGCCATGTACTTCACGCTGCGTGGCGCAGCGCCGGAGGCGTGGGCGGAGAACACCCCGAAGCTCAACATCACGTTCGCGGCGATCAACACCACCGTGCTGGTCCTGTCGTCGGTGACGTGCCAGATGGGTGTGTGGGCGGCCGAGCGCTTCCAGCCGGTGCGCACGGGATCCCTGCTCCAGGTGAACCGCTGGGGCATGAACGAGTGGATGTCCCTGACGTACCTCATGGGCGCCTTCTTCATCGGCGGCCAGATCTACGAGTACGCGGAGCTGGTCCACGAGGGCCTGACCATCGCGTCCAGCCCGTACGGGTCGGTCTTCTACCTGACCACCGGGTTCCACGGTCTGCACGTCGTCGGCGGACTGCTCGCCTTCCTCTTCCTGCTCGGCCGCTCGTTCAGCGCCAAGCGCTTCGGGCACCACGAGGCGACCACCGCGATCGTCACGTCGTACTACTGGCACTTCGTCGACGTCGTGTGGATCGCGCTCTTCGCGGTGATCTACCTCCTGAAGTAAGGGCGTCGGGCGCCCCCGCCCACCGCCTCCCAGACCCCATCCCCCACGTGCGAGACGAGGATCGATCCGTGAAGGCACTCGCAGCCCGCAGGCAGGATCGGCGTGCGCCGATCGTGCTGCTCCTGCTGGCGCTGCTGCTCACCGGTGGCCTGTACGCGGTGCTGGCACCGACGTCGGCCGATGCGGCGCCCGTCAAGGCGAGCACCACTGACATCGACACCGGCGAGAAGCTGTTCCAGGCCAACTGCGCCACCTGCCACGGACCGGCAGCGTCCGGCACGGAGAGCGGCCCGTCCCTCATCGGCGTGGGCGCCGCGGCCGTCGACTTCCAGGTCGGCACCGGCCGGATGCCCATGCAGGCGAACGGCCCGCAGGCGCTGCCCAAGCCCGCGCAGTTCGACCAGGACCAGATCAACCAGCTCGCCGCCTTCGTGGCGTCGCTCGGGGCGGGACCGTCGATCCCCACCGCGGAGCAGGTCGACCCGGCTCTCGGTGACGTGGCGAACGGCATGCTGGTCTTCCGGACCAACTGCGCGATGTGCCACAACGCCGTCGGCGCCGGCGGAGCGCTGTCCCAGGGCAAGTTCGCTCCCAACCTCTGGGAGACCACCCCCACCCACCTGTACGAGGCCATGCTGACCGGCCCGCAGTCGATGCCCGTGTTCAACGACGCGAACATCACCACCGAGGAGAAGCGCGACATCATCGCGTTCATCGACCAGCAGGGCGGCACCTCGCCCGGCGGGCTCGACCTCGGTGCCCTCGGTCCGGTGAGCGAGGGCCTGTGGGCCTGGGTCGTCGGCATGGGCCTGCTCATCGGCGCAGCAGTCTGGATCGGAGCGAAGTCCTCGTGACCACCCACGGACCAGGCCACGAGGCCGGCAACGAGCTCGTCACGCACACGCCGGGCGCGACGCCCGACAGGTTCGAGGACCCGGGCCACCCCGAGCACCACGACCGGATGGGCGACCTCGACCCGAAGGCGAACAAGCGCGCCGAGCGTCAGGTCGTGCTGCTGTTCGCCGTCTCCGTGCTCGCCACCCTCGGCTTCCTGATCGCCTACTTCGCCCTCCCGCCGGGTGAGACGGCGGAGTCGATGCTCCGCTCCAACCTCGCGCTCGGCCTGGGCCTCGCGCTCTCGCTCCTGGGCATCGGGCTCGCTGCCGTGCACTGGGCCAAGGCGCTCATGAACGACCACGAGAAGTCCGAGGACCGGCACCTGCAGCGCAGCTCGGACGAGAACCGCGAGGCCGCGGTGAACGTCCTCAAGGAGGGCGCTGCTGACTCGAACATCGGCCGGCGCGGTGTGCTCCAGGGCGCGGCGCTCTCGGCCCTTGCGCTCTTCCCGCTCGCGATCATCGTGCCCATCGTGGGAAACGTCGGTGGCGACTGGAACGTCTCGAAGTTCCGCCACACGATGTGGAAGAAGGGCACCAAGCTCGCGACCGACCCGTCCGGCCGCCCGATCAGGGCCGCTGACGTGACCATCGGCTCGGTGTTCCACGTCATCCCCGAGGGCCTCGAGGAGGCGGAGCACCCGCTCGACGAGAAGGCCAAGGCCGTCGTCCTGCTGGTCCGCCTCGACCCGGCCGACCTCAACGAGGCCGAGGACCGCAAGGGCTGGTCCTACGACGGGATCGTCGCCTACTCCAAGATCTGCACCCACGTGGGTTGTCCGGTCGCGCTGTACGAGCAGCAGACCCACCACCTCCTGTGCCCCTGCCACCAGTCGACGTTCGACGTGGCCAACGGCGCACGGGTCGTGTTCGGACCGGCGAAGCGGCCCCTGCCGCAGCTGCCGATCACCGTCGATGACGAGGGCTACCTGATCGCCCAGAGCGACTTCACCGAGCCCATCGGCCCGAGCTACTGGGAGCGTCTCAAGTGACGACGACAGCTACCCCGACCCCCGCCGGCAAGCTCGCCGGCGGCACGGCCGACTACCTGGACCAGCGCACCGGCATCGGCACGTTCGTCAAGGTGTTCGCGCGCAAGATCTTCCCGGACCACTGGTCGTTCCTGCTGGGTGAGATCGCACTCTTCAGCTTCGTCACGATCCTCATCTCGGGCGTCTTCCTCACCCTCTTCTTCGTGCCCAGCATGAACGAGGTGCACTACGAGGGCCCGTGGGCCGCGATGAACGGCGTCGAGATGTCGGAGGCGTTCGCCTCCACGCTGCGGCTCTCCTTCGAGGTGCGCGGTGGTCTGCTCATGCGGCAGATCCACCACTGGGCCGCCCTGATCTTCATGGCCTCGATCGTCACGCACATGATGCGCGTGTTCTTCACCGGAGCGTTCCGCAAGCCGCGCGAGGTCAACTGGGTGGTCGGCTTCCTGCTGCTCATCCTGGGCCTCGCCGCCGGCTTCTCGGGCTACTCGCTGCCCGACGACGTGCTGTCCGGCAACGGTCTGCGCATCACCGACGGTGTGGTGCGGTCGATCCCGATCATCGGCAGCTACACCTCGTTCTTCCTCTTCGGTGGCGAGTTCCCGGGCACCGCACTGATCCCCCGCCTGTTCACGGTGCACATCCTGCTGGTGCCGGGGATCATCCTGGCGCTCATCGCGCTGCACCTGTTCTTCGTCGTCCTGCACAAGCACACGCAGTACCCGGGCTCGGGCAAGTCGGACAAGAACGTCGTCGGCTACCCGCTGTTCCCGATCTACGTGGCGAAGGCCGGCGGCTACTTCTTCATCGTCTTCGGCGTCATCGTGCTCATGGCCGCGACGATGTCCATCAACCCGGTCTGGAACTACGGCCCGTACGACCCCTCACCGGTGTCCGCCGGAGCCCAGCCGGACTGGTACATGCTCTTCCTCGAAGGGTCCCTGCGCCTGATGCCGGGGTTCACCGAGTTCGTCGTCGGTGGTTACACGATCTCGCTGAACGTGCTCATCCCCGCGATGATCGTGCCGGGCATCCTGTTCACCGCGCTCGCGGCGTACCCGTTCATCGAGGCGTTCGCGACGGGTGACAAGCGCGAGCACCACGTGCTCGACCGCCCGCGCAACCGCCCGTTCCGCACCGCGTTCGGCGTCTCGGTGCTGACGGCCTTCTTCATCCTCGTGCTGGCGGGGTCCAACGACCTGATCGCCACGCACTTCCGCCTGTCGATCAACGACATCACCTGGGTGTTCCGCGTCCTGATCTTCCTCGGTCCGTGGTTCGCGTTCTGGGTGACCAAGCGGATCTGCCTCGGGCTGCAGCGCAAGGACCGCGAGCTGGTCCTGCACGGGCACGAGACCGGCCGCATCGTGCGGTTCGCCAACGGCGAGTACATCGAGGTGCACAAGCCGCTGGACGCGCACGAGCGCTGGTTGCGGGTGCAGCACGACGCCATCCGACCGCTGGAGATCGAGCCCGCGGAGGACTCGCGTGGCGTGCGCCGCAAGGGCTACGCCCTGGACCGGATGCGCCAGCGGATCTCGCAGACGTTCTACGAGGACCGCGTCGAGCCCGTGACGCCCGCCGAGCTGGCGGCATCGCACTCGCACGGCGAGCACGACGCGATCGCCCCCGCCGGCGCACCGGCCCCGGCCGAGCTCACCAGCGCGGTCGGTGGCGGCCAGCACCTGGTGGATCCGCAGGATGAGACAGCCCCCGACGGGCGGAATCGCTCGTCCTGAGCAAGAGTTGACCGTGGAGTCGGGCGGCTCGCCGTAACGGCGGGCCGCCCGTTCCTCTGTACAGAGCGGGCCGCGGCACGCGGCCCCAGACCGACGCAGGAGAGGTGTACTCACGCATGGCTGACTACTCGCTTCCGGATCTGCCCTACGACTACGCGGCCCTCGAGCCGCACATCTCGGGCCGGATCATGGAGCTGCACCATGACAAGCACCACGCCGCGTACGTGACCGGCGCCAACACCGCGCTCGAGAAGCTCGCCGCCGCACGCGCGGCCGACGACTTCGCCGCCGTGAACCTGCACGAGAAGAACCTCGCGTTCAACCTCGGCGGCCACGTGAACCACTCCGTCTTCTGGCAGAACCTGTCCCCCGAGGGTGGCGACAAGCCCACCGGCGAGCTGGCCGCCGCGATCGACGAGTTCTTCGGTTCGTTCGAGGCGTTCCAGAAGCACTTCGCCGCCAACGCCCTCGGCATCCAGGGCTCCGGCTGGTCGATCCTCGCGTGGGACTCGATCGGCCAGAAGCTCGTGATCGTGCAGCTGTACGACCAGCAGAGCAACATCGCCCTCGGCCTGGTCCCCGTCGTCGTCCTCGACATGTGGGAGCACGCGTTCTATCTGGACTACGTGAACGTCAAGGCCGACTACGTCAAGGCCTGGTGGAACATCGTGAGCTGGGCTGACGCGGCCGCGCGCTTCGACCGCGCACGCACGCAGACCGCGGGACTCATCGTCGCCCTCTGACACCGCCGCGACGCAGGGCCGTCCCCCGTCCGGGGGGCGGCCCTGCGCCGTTCACGAGTTCGGCTGCAGGGTCCCGATCTCGACGCCGTTCTCGTCCACGAACACCAGGTTCTCTCCCTCGAGCGTCGCCTTGACCGCCAGCGAGAGCCACGTGTCGACGCTCGGGCACGCCATCCGCGTGAGGCCCCACTCGCCGAAGGCCACCCGTGTCCCGTCCTGGTCCCACGAGCCGATCATCCGGTTGCACCCGTCGGTCCCCGAGGCCGAGCCGTCGTCGGCCAGCTCGAGCGACGCGACGCCCTCGGTGTCCTGGACGCCCCAGAGGCCCGTCACGTCCCGGACCTCCCCGCTGCCGGCCGAGCCCGCGCCGGTGCACGCCGTGAGCGCGACGGCCACGAGGACCACGAGCCCGGACCACCGCGACTGCCTCATGTCACCGACGCTAGCGCAGCAGATGCGAGAGGGCCCCTGCCGGGATCCGGCAGGGGCCCTCTCGACGTGCGGTCAGTGCGCGTGCTGGCCGCGGGAGAACTCGAACACCCAGCCGACCAGACCGATGACGCCGATCGCGATGCCGATGTACGACAGCCACCAGCCGATCGCGAGACCGGCGAACGTCACCGCCGCCGACAGGCCGAGCACCAGGGGCCACCAGCTCCACGGGCTGAACACGCCCTGGTCGCCCGCGCCCTGCTCGATCTCGCCCAGCGGGTCGTCCTCCGGGCGGGCGTCGATGCGGCGCGACAGCAGCGCGAAGTAGGCGCCGATCATGCCGACCAGGCCGCCGACCAGCGGGATGCCGACGGTACCGACGGGCTCGCCGCCGCTCCATGCTGCGTAGATCAGACCGACGGGGACGAAGAACAGCACCCCGTAGAGGAAGAGCTTGGTCTCGAACTTCATCGCGAGCCCTCCTCGTCGGTGCGCGGACGTTCCTCGACGATCGTCGCGGAGGACTGCTCCTGCTCACCCTTGTCGTTCACCACGCGGTCGGTCGCGACCTCGGTCTCACCGCGCCGGTCGGCCTCCCAGTCCAGCGGGCCCGCGTTGGGCTCCACGTGGTCCATGGCGGCCACCTCGGGGTGGTGCAGGTCGAACGCGGGACGCTCGGAGCGGATGCGGGGCAGCGACGTGAAGTTGTGCCGCGGCGGCGGGCAGCTGGTGGCCCACTCGAGGGAGGCGCCGTAGCCCCACGGGTCGTCGACCGTGACCAGCGGCGCGTTGCGCCAGGTGGTGTAGACGTTCCACAGGAACGGCAGCGTGGAGGCCGCGAGGATGACCGCACCCACGGTCGACAGCTGGTTCATCCAGGTGAAGCCGTCGTCCGGCGAGTAGTCCGCGTACCGGCGCGGCATGCCCTTGACGCCCAGCCAGTGCTGGATGAGGAACGTGGTGTGGAAGCCGACGAACAGCAACCAGAAGTGGACCTTGCCCAGCGTCTCGTCCAGCATCCGGCCCGTCATCTTGGGCCACCAGAAGTAGAAGCCCGCGAACATGGCGAACACCACGGTGCCGAAGACGACGTAGTGGAAGTGCGCGACGACGAAGTAGGAGTCCGACAGCTGGAAGTCGAGCGCCGGGCTGGACAGGATGATGCCCGTCAGCCCCCCGAACAGGAACGTGACCAGGAAGCCGATCGTCCAGAGCATCGGCGTCTCGAACGTGAGCTTGCCGCGCCACATCGTGCCGATCCAGTTGAAGAACTTCACGCCGGTCGGCACCGCGATGAGCATCGTCATGAACGCGAAGAACGGCAGCAGCACCGAGCCGGTGACGTACATGTGGTGCGCCCACACGGTCACGGACAGGGCGGCGATCGCGATGGTGGCGTAGACGAGGCCCTTGTAGCCGAAGATCGGCTTGCGGCTGAACACCGGCAGGATCTCGGTGACGATGCCGAAGAACGGCAGCGCGATGATGTAGACCTCGGGGTGCCCGAAGAACCAGAACAGGTGCTGCCAGAGGATCGCTCCCCCGTTCTCGGGGTTGAACACCTGTGCACCGAGCCGGCGGTCGGCGCCGAGGGCGAAGAGCGCGGCGGCCAGGGGCGGGAACGCCATGAGCACCAGCAGCGACGTCACCAGGGTGTTCCAGGTGAAGATCGGCATCCGGAACATCGTCATGCCGGGCGCGCGCATGGTGACGATCGTGGTGATGAAGTTGACCGCGCCGAGGATGGTGCCGAAGCCGGTGAGCGCGAGGCCGAACACCCACAGGTCACCGCCGAGCCCTGGCGAGTACACGGTGTTCGACAGCGGCGCGTACGCGAACCAGCCGAACGACGCGGCGCCCTGCGGCGTGAAGAACCCGGCTCCGGCGATGCAGCCGCCGAAGAAGAACAGCCAGTACGCGAGCATGTTCAGCCGCGGGAACGCGACGTCGGGCGCACCGATCTGCAGGGGCATGATCACGTTGGCGAAGCCCGCGAACAGCGGCGTCGCGAACAGCAGCAGCATGATCGTGCCGTGCATGGTGAATGCCTGGTTGTACTGCTCGCGCGACTGGAACAGGTCCATCCCGGGCGCGAACAGCTCGG
Organism: uncultured Cellulomonas sp.; assembly: GCF_963527515.1. Classification (NCBI taxonomy): domain Bacteria; kingdom Bacillati; phylum Actinomycetota; class Actinomycetes; order Micrococcales; family Cellulomonadaceae; genus Cellulomonas; species uncultured Cellulomonas sp. Next base: position 9,489 of record NZ_CAURTV010000113.1, read on the forward strand.
CGCGGATGAGCAGCGCCAGGATGCCGCCGATGGCGAACCAGACGAACGACGTGATCAGGTACAGGTACCCGATGGTCTTGTGGTCGGTCGAGGTGATCCACTTGATCACCGTGCGGCCGAGGGTCTGGCGCGAGGGCGCCAGCCCGGGGATGTGCTCCGCGACGGCGGCCATCAGTTCTCGCCTTCCTGAGGAACGCTGTCCAGGTCCTGCTGACGGCTGTACTCGAGCCCGAGCGAGCCTTCCTGACCCTGGTCCCTGAGCTCCTCGATGTGCGCGTCGTACTCCTCGCGGGTCACGACGTGCACGTTGAAGAGCATCGACGAGTGGTACTCGCCGCAGAGCTCGGCGCACTTGCCGAGGTACTCGCCCACCTCGGTGGGGGTCACCTGGAACGTGTTCGTCTTGCCCGGGATCATGTCCATCTTGAACAGGAACGCGGGGATCCAGAACGAGTGGATGACGTCGCGGGAGTCGAGCGTGAACTCGACCCGCTCGTCCACCGGGAGGTACAGGGTGACCTGGTCCTCGAGCACGCCGGTGCCGGCGGAGCCGACGTCCTGGGCGTGCTGACCGGTGTCGTAGACGTCGTCGTCGAGGTAGTTGAAGTCCCAGCTCCACTGCTTGCCGATGACCTGCACGTGGACGTCCGCCTCGGCGGAGGTGTCCACCAGCGCCGTGGTGTCCCGGTTGGTGTAGTAGAAGAGCACCCCGACCATGATGATCGGCAGGATCACGTACATGACCTCGAGCGGCACGTGGTACCGCAGCTGCACGGGGAGGGTGTCGTCACCCTTGCGCTTCCGGTACACCGCGACGCACCACAGGATCAGGCCCCAGGTGATGAGGCCGACGATCAGCGCGGCGATCCACGAGCCGACCCACAGGTTGGTGATGCGGCCGGTCTGGTCGGTGATCTCGGCGTCGGAGCTGCCTGGCAGCCAGCCGCGCTGCACCTCGGCGGAGCATCCGCTGAGTGCGACGGCGACGACGCCTAGCAGGCCGGCCAGCAGGATCGCTGGTCGCCGCGTGCGACGGGGGGTGTCCGGGTGCAACGGGGGACCTCTCACTCGCGTCCCGGCGACGCCCCGCGCTGCAAGAGGGCACCACCCGGGACCTTCGTCCTCGACCCGAGCAGCCTAGCGCGCCGGCCACGTCCTTTCGTGCCGACGACACCCGATGACGACACCGTGTCAGCACCATCACACCGCACCACCTTCACCTGACCTGACGCTCCGACCAGGCCGGGAGCCGGTCGTCGGGCCCCAGGTGGGGGCTCCGCGGGGTTACGGTGCCCGGGTGAGCAGCCAGCCCGACGACCACCTCCGCGGCACCAGCGGGGCCGGCCCTGTGACGCACGCCACTGCGCGTCGGGCGGTCCTCGACGCCGGCGGCCGGGCACCGCTGCTGCCGGAGGCGCGCACGGCGTTCCTCGAGGCGCTGGACCAGGGCTGGGC
>NZ_CAURTV010000114.1:0-10837 GCF_963527515.1 uncultured Cellulomonas sp.
GCGCCGGGGGGGCCGGGGGGTTTGCCCCGGCCGCCCGCCTCGTCGGCGCGGGGGGGGCTGGGGTCGGGCGGGGGGGGGGGGGGCCCCGCGGCCCCCCCCGCGGCCCGCACCACCGAGGAGAGGCACCATGACCACCGACGACGACGCCACCGCGCTGCGTCTCGACCGCGCCCACGTCTTCCACTCGTGGTCGGCGCAGGCCCATCTGAGCCCTCTGGTCATCGCGGGCGGGCTGGGGTCGACCGTGTGGGACCACGCGGGCCGCAGGTACCTGGACTTCTCCAGCCAGCTCGTCAACACCAACATCGGGCACCAGCACCCCAAGGTGGTCGCGGCCATCCAGGAGCAGGCCGCGACGCTCACCACGGTGGCGCCGGCGACCGCCAACCTCACGCGCGGGCGCGCCGCCGAGAAGATCCTGAGCCACGCGCCGGCCGGCTTCTCGTCCGTGTTCTTCACCAACGGCGGGGCCGACGCCAACGAGAACGCGATCCGCATGGCCCGGCTGCACACCGGCCGCGACAAGGTGGTGTCCGCGTACCGCTCGTACCACGGCAACACCGGCGCGGCCGTCGTGGCGACCGGGGACTGGCGGCGGGTGCCCAACGAGTACGCCCGCGGGCACGTGCACCACTTCGGCCCGTACCTGTACCGCTCGGAGTTCTGGGCGACCACGCCCGAGCAGGAGAGCGAGCGGGCGCTGCACCACCTGGAGCGGGTCGTCCAGGCGGAGGGACCGGGCTCGGTCGCCGCGATCCTGCTGGAGACCATCCCGGGCACCGCCGGCGTCCTCGTCCCGCCGCCGGGGTATCTGGCCGGGGTGCGCGCGCTCGCGGACCGGTACGGGATCCTGCTCGTCCTCGACGAGGTCATGGCCGGGTTCGGCCGCACCGGTCGGTGGTTCGCGTTCGACTCCTTCGACGTGGTGCCCGACCTCATCACCTTCGCCAAGGGCGTCAACTCCGGGTACGTGCCCGCGGGCGGCGTGATCCTCAGCGACCCGATCGCGAAGACGTTCGACGACCAGGTGTTCCCCGGCGGGCTCACCTACTCGGGCCACCCGCTCGCGATGGGGTCGATCGTCGCCGCCCTCGACGCGATGGCCGACGAGGGGATCGTCGAGAACGCGGACGCGATCGGCCGGGACGTGCTCGGCCCGGGTCTGGCCGAGCTGGCGGCGACGAACCCGCTGGTCGGTGAGGTGCGCGGGCTCGGGGTGTTCTGGGCCGTCGAGCTGGTCAAGGACCAGGGGACCCGCGAGCCCGTCGACCCCGCGCTCATGGGCCGCATCAAGGCCGGCGCCCTGGAGCGCGGGCTGCTCCCGTTCCTCGCGGACAACCGCGTGCACGTCGTCCCGCCCTGCGTCGTCACCCCCGACGAGGCCGCCACCGGGCTCGCCCTGCTGACCGAGGTGCTCGCCGAGGTCGTCTAGCCTCCTGCCCGTCCGACACCACCCTGGAGCCCTTGCATGAGCACTGCCACGCCCCGATCCCGCCGCGCCCTCGTCACCGGGGCGTCCTCCGGGATCGGTGCCGCGACCGTCCGCCGTCTGCGCGCCGAGGGCTGGGACGTCGTCGCGACCGCCCGCCGCGCCGACCGCCTGGCCGCTCTCGCGCAGGAGACGGGTGCGGACGCGATCGTCGCGGACGTCACCGACGCCGCCGACGTGGCGCGCCTCGCGGCCGAGGTGGCCGAGGGCGGTCCGCTCGACGTGCTCGTGAACAACGCGGGCGGCGCGTTCGGGCTCGACCCGGTCGAGTCGGCCGACCTGGACCACTGGCGGCAGATGTACGAGCTCAACGTCCTCGGCACGCTGCGGGTCACGCAGGCCCTGCTCCCGCAGCTGCGCGAGGGCGAGGGCGGCGACATCGTCGTGGTGACCTCGACGGCCGCGCACGGCACCTATGAGGGGGGCGCGGGGTACGTCGGGGCCAAGCACGCCGAGCGGATGCTGGCGACGACCCTGCGCTGGGAGATCCTCGGCGAGCCGATCCGGATCATCGATATCGCGCCGGGCGCGGTGGCCACCGAGGAGTTCTCGATGGTCCGCTTCGACGGCGACAGCGAGCGCGCCGCGGCGGTCTACGCGGGCTACGAGCCGCTGGTGGCGGACGACATCGCCGACGCCATCGCGTGGTCGCTGAGCCGCCCCGCGCACGTGAACGTCGACCTCCTCGTGGTCCGCCCGCGCGCCCAGGCCAGCAACAACAGGGTCGCGCGCACCGGCGGGTAGATCGGCCGGGCACCTGTGGGTGGCCGTCCGTAGTGTGGGGGCGTGCCCCCCCCAGTCCACGACTCGCGTCCTGCTGCGCCTGCGACGGTGGGCTCGCCCGGCGCTCCCACGCATCGCGCTCGGCGGACTGACGTCGCTCGGTGCGAGCCTCCTCGCGCTGGCGGTGCCCCAGGTGCTGCGCGTGATCGTGAACGGCCCGCTGCTCACCGAGGGCTCCCGCCGCGGGGTGGTCCTGGGTGCGCTCGTCGTGCTCGGTCTCGGCCTGCTGGAGGCGTTCCTCGTCTGGTGCCGACGGGCGCTGATCCTCGCCCCGGGCACCACCGTCGAGCGGGACATGCGCACCGACCTGTTCCGGCACCTGCTTGACCTGCCGGTGGAGTTCCACGACCGGTGGCCGGGCGGCCAGCTGCTGTCCCGGATCATGTCCGACCTCGGCACCATCCGGCGCTGGACCGTCTTCGGCCTGGTGATGCTGCTGGTCAGCGCCACGACGGTGGTCGTCGGGATCGGGCTCATGCTGGCCACGAGCTGGGTGCTCGGGCTCGTGTACCTGGTGGGTGCGGTGCCCATGATCTGGCTCGGCTTCCGCTTCCGCGAGGACTACAAGGTGGTCGCGCGGCAGGCCCGGGACCAGGCGGGGGACCTGGCCACGACCGTCGAGGAGTCGGTGCACGGGATCCGGGTGCTCAAGGCGTTCGGCCGCGGCGAGGACGCGCTCGACAGCTTCGTGCGGCAGGCGGACGACCTGCGCACCACCGAGGTGCACAAGGCCAGGACGCTCTCCCGCGTCTCCTTCGCGCTCGGTGCCCTCCCCGAGGCGATCCTCGCGGTCTCGCTCGGCATCGGCGTCGTCCTCACCTCCCGCGGGGAGCTCAGCGTCGGCGCCCTGGTGGCGTTCTTCGCCACCGCGGCGGTGGTGAACAACCCCGTGGAGCGCCTCGGCATGCTGCTCGCCATGACGCTGGACGCCAAGGCCGCGACCGACCGCTACCTGCAGGTGATGGACACGGCGTCGACCGTCCAGGACCCGCGCGCACCCGTCCCGCTGCCGGTCGCCGGCCCCGCCGGGTCGCGCGTCGAGCTCTCCGGCGTGCACTTCGCCCACGCCCGCGGCGGTGCGGACATCCTGGCGGGCATCGACCTGGTGCTCGAGCCCGGGGAGACCATGGCGCTGGTCGGGCTGACCGGCAGCGGCAAGACGACCCTGCTCCAGCTGGTCCCGCGGCTCTACGACGTCACGGCGGGCAGCGTGCGGATCGACGGCGTGGACGTCCGGGACCTCACGCGGGCGGACCTGCGCTCGGCCGTGGCGGTCGCGTTCGAGGACCCGATCCTGTTCTCGGCATCCGTGCGCGAGAACGTCCTGCTCGGCACCGACCTGACGGGACCGGCCGCGGACGAGCTGGTGCGCGACGCCCTCGAGGTGGCCCAGGCCCAGTTCGCGTACGACCTGCCCGACGGGCTCGACACCGTGATCGGTGAGGAGGGGCTGAGCCTGTCGGGCGGCCAGCGGCAGCGCGTCGCCCTCGCCCGCGCGATCGCGGTCCGCCCGCGGGTGCTCCTGCTCGACGACCCGCTCTCGGCGCTCGACGTGACCACCGAGACCGCGGTGACGGCCCGGCTGCGCCAGATGCTCACGGGGACCACCACGCTGGTGGTCGCGCACCGCCCGTCGACCGTCGCGCTGGCCGACCGGGTGGCGGTGCTCGAGAACGGGCGGATCACGGGAGTGGGGCGGCACGCGGACCTGCTGTCGACCCACCCGCACTACCGGTACGTGCTCACGGCGCTGTCCGCGCTGGACCAGACCGGTGCCGACGAGCTGGCGCAGGTGCGGCCGTGAGCGCCCCGACCTGGGAACGCGAGGAGTCGCGACGGATCCGACGGCGCTCCCTCGGTCTGCTGCGCTCGCTGCTGCGGCCGGTCGCCGGACCCGCGTGGGGGACTGCGGCCCTCGTGGTGGGCGCGCAGCTGTCCGCCGTCGCCGGTCCCGCGCTCGTGGCCTACGGCATCGACCAGGCGCTGCCGGCCCTCACCGCCGGTGACGCGCGCCCCCTCACGCTGGCGACGGCCGCCTACCTCGCCGCCGCCCTGCTCGGCGGGCTGCTCACCGCCGCCACGGTCCGCGCGTCGGCCCGGGTCAGCCAGACCATGCTCCTGGACCTGCGGCGCCGGGTGTTCCGGCACACCCAACGGCTCAGCCTGGAGTTCCACGAGTCGTACACGTCGGGCCGGATCATCTCGCGGCAGACCTCCGACGTCGACGCGCTGCGGGAGCTGCTCGACGGCGGGGTCACGACGCTCGCGTCCGGGGTGCTGGCCATGCTCTTCACGGCGACCTCGCTCGTCCTGCTCGACTGGCGCAGCGGGCTGGTCCTGCTCGTCGCCGTGGTGCCCGGCGTCGTGCTCACCCGTTGGTTCCAGGTGCGCTCCCAGGCGCAGTACCGCAAGCAGCGGACGGCGGCCGCCCGGCTCATCGTGCGGTTCGTGGAGACCATGACCGGCATCCGCGCGGTGCAGGCGTTCCGGCGCGAGCCGCAGGTCAGCGGCGTCTACGGCGAGCTGGCGGAGGACTACCGGGAGACCAACGCGCGGTCCATCCGGCTCAACGGCGTCTTCGACACCGGGCTCGTGCTCATCGGCAACGTCACCGTGGCCTCCGTGCTCCTGGTCGGAGGCCTGCGCGCGCTGGACGGTGCGCTCGAGGTCGGGGTGCTCGTCGCGGCAGTCCTCTACGCGCGGCGGTTCTTCAACCCGCTCGCGCAGATCGGCATGTTCTACAACTCGTTCCAGTCGGCGACGGCGGCGCTCGAGAAGGTCGCGTCGCTGCTCGCCGAGGAGCCGACCGTGCCCGACCCGGCGCAGCCGGCGCGGCTCGCCCACGCGCGCGGCGACGTGCGGTTCGAGGACGTCGAGTTCGGCTACGGCACCGGTCCCACCGTGCTGCCGCACGTCGACCTGCACGTGCCGGCCGGGCAGTCGATCGCGCTCGTGGGCCGGACCGGGGCGGGCAAGTCGACCATCGCCAAGCTGCTGGCGCGGTTCTACGACGTGCGGGCGGGGTCGGTCCGCCTGGACGGGCTGGACCTGCGCGAGATCGACCCGGGCGACCTGCGCCGGGCGGTCGTCATGGTGACGCAGGAGGCCTACCTGTTCTCCGGCTCGGTCGGTGCGAACATCGCTCTCGGCAAGCCGGAGGCGACCGCCGAGGAGATCGAGGCCGCGGCCCGGGCGGTCGGGGTGCACGACCTCATCGCCGCGATGCCGGACGGGTACGCCACGGAGGTGGACAAGCGGGGGGTGCGCCTCTCGGCGGGCCAGCGCCAGCTGGTCTCGTTCGCCCGCGCGTTCCTGGCCGACCCGGCGCTGCTCATCCTCGACGAGGCGACCAGCTCGCTCGACGTGCCGGGGGAGGCGCTGGTGCAGCTCGGACTGCAGACCCTCCTCGCCGACCGCACGTCGGTGGTGATCGCCCACCGGCTCTCCACGGTGATGGGGTCCGACCGGGTGCTGGTGATCGACGGTGGTCGGATCGTGGAGGACGGCTCGCCCGCGGAGCTCGTGGCGGCGGGCGGCGGGTTCGCCGAGCTGCACGCCGACTGGCAGCGCTCGCTCGCGCGGTCACCCGCCGGACCCACGACTCCCTGACGTCGCCGGCCTGCCCGTCTGGGCCTGTCTGGGCCTACAGGTGCCGGGCCGCGTACTCGTGCAGCGCGTCGCGCACGAACGTCGCCTGCTGCTCACCGCCGTAGCTCGCCGCGAACCGCGGGTCGGCCACGTACATCTCGGCCAGGCCGACGACGTAGTCCTTCACGGGCGTCGACCCGTGCCCGGGCGTGCCGGGGATGGCGCCCAGCCACGCGACGTGCCGGCGCGCCAGGTCCTGCGCCTCGTCCGACACCGGGTCGGTGCCGGCGTCCGCGGCGGCGGCCCACTCGGTGGCGAGCCGTGCGGTCGTCGCCTTCCACGCGGCCCGCTCCTCGTCGCTCATCCCGCGCCACCAGGCGTCGGACGTCGCGTACGCATCGGCGCCCCAGCGGCGCTCGACCTCCTCCTTGTGCTCGGTGTGGTCGAACCCGTCGAACATGTCCTCGGCCATGAGTGGCCCTCCGTCCTGTCGTGCGCTGATCGTCCGTTCGACCGAGGCGGCCTGCCGCTCCAGCCGGCGCTGCTCGCTGCGCAGCCACCCGAGGTGGTGGCGCAGCGCGGTGGTCTCGTCCTGCTCGCGGTCGAGCACCCGCCTGATGTCCGGCAGCCCGAGCCCGAGCCCGCGCAGCAGCAGGATCCGCTGCAGCCGGACCAGTGCCCGGTCGTCGTACCAGCGGTACCCGTTGTCGCCGACGCGGCTGGGCTCGAGCAGCCCGATCGCGTCGTAGTGCCGCAGGGTGCGGCTGGTGGTGCCCGTCAGGCGGGCCACCTCCTGGATCGATGCCTCCATGTCGTCCACGGTAGGAGTTGACGCAGCGTCAAGGTCAAGCGGTGGCGACGACCAGTCTGCGCAGCACCGCGGTGGTGAGCTCCGACGGGGTGTCCACGAGCTCGGCGGCACCGGCGGCGAGCAGCTCGCCCGGTGCGGCGTAGCCCCACGTGACGCCGATCGTCCGGATGCCGTTCTCGGTCGCACCGTGCACGTCGTGCTCCCGGTCGCCGACCATGACGAGCGGGCTCGCGCCGGGGTTGGCCGCCAGGGCGGCGGCGATGACGTCCGCCTTGGTCGACGTCGACTCGTCCAGGGGCGCGCCGAAGATCCCGTCGACGAGGCCGGTCAGCCCGAACGCGTCGCAGATCGGGTGGGCGTACACCTCGGGCTTGGAGGTCGCCACCACGAGCCGCAGCCCGGCGGCGCGCAGCTCGACGAGCGCCTCCGGGATGCCGTCGTACACGCGGTTGTCGCGGATCATCCCGTCGACGAACACCGCCCGGTAGGCGCGCACGGCCTCGGTCACCCGGTCCAGCGGCACGCCGTGCGCCGGGAAGCTCTGCGTGATCGGCGGCCCGACGAACGATCGGAGCTCGGCCGGCGACGGCACCGGCAGGCCGAGGGTCCGGTACGTCGTGGCGATCGCGGCGGTGATGCCCGGGGCCGAGTCGGTGAGCGTGCCGTCGAGGTCGAGGAGGACGAGGGGAGAGGTCACGCGTCCGATGATGCCTCGTGGGCGCGGGCGGCTCGTCCGCCGTCCGCCACCTACGCTGGCCGCCATGACGAGCACCGACACCCTGCCGGGCACCTGACCGTGGGCTGGGTCGAGATCCTCGGGTTCGTCACCGGCGCCGTGTGCGTCTGGCTGGCCGCTCGGGAGAGCGTGTGGAACTTCCCCGTGGGCATCGTCAACACCGGACTGTTCCTGGCCCTGTTCGCGTCGACGGGTCTGTACGCCAACGCGGGGCTCCAGGTGGTGTACCTCGTCCTGAACGCGCTCGGCTGGTACTGGTGGCTGCGGGGCGGACAGGATGCGGGGGTCCTCGCCGTGCGGCGGACCCCGCGGCTGGTCTGGCCGATCGGTGCAGCCGTCGTCGTCCTGCTGACCGCCGCGCTCACCGTCCTGCTGCGCGACGCGTCCGCCGCGCCGTTCTGGGACTCGCTCACCACGGCGCTCGGCCTGGTGGCCCAGCTGATGATGGGCCGCAAGTGGCTGGGCAGCTGGGCGGTGTGGATCGTCACGGACGTCCTGCTGGTGGGCCTGTACGCGAGCCAGGGGCTGTACCTGACGGCCGTGCTCTACGCGCTGTTCATCGGCCTGTGCGTCCAGGGTGCACGGCGCTGGCGTCGGGTGACGACCGTGCGGCCCGTGGTGCCCGAGCCGGTGGCGGTCCGGTGAGCCACGGGCTGGTCATCGGCAAGTTCTACCCGCCGCACGCGGGCCACCTCGCGCTCGTGCGGGCCGCGCTGGCCCGCTGCGACCGGGTGACGGTCCAGGTGCTCGGCTCGTCGCGGGAGAGCCTGACCCCCGAGCTGCGTGCGTCGTGGCTGCGCGCGGAGCTGCCGGGCGCGCACGTCGTGGCGGGGAGGGACGACGCCCCGGTCGACTACGCGAGCGAGCACGCGTGGGACGCGCACCTGTCCGTGATCCGCGGCCTGCTCGACGCCCCCGTGGACGTGGTGCTCACCTCGGACGGGTACGGCGCGGAGCTTGCGCGCCGGCTGGGCGCGACGTGGGTGCAGGTGGACCCGGGCCGTCGTGGCACGCCGGTGTCCGGCAGCGCCGTGCGGGCCGACCCCGGCCGGTTCTGGTGGGCGCTGCCCGCCACGGTCCGCGCCTGGTTCGTGCGCCGCGTCGTGGTGCTCGGCGCCGAGTCGACCGGGACGACGACGCTGGCCGAGGACCTCACCGCGCACTTCGGCCTGCCGGCGGTCGCCGAGTTCGGCCGCGAGTGGTCGCGCGTGCGGCCCGGCGGGTTCACCGCGCCCTGGCACACGGCGGAGTTCGACCTGGTGGCCCGCGAGCAGGCCCGGCGCGAGGACGACGCCGCGGCGGCCACCCCGGTGCCGCTGCTCGTGTGCGACACCGACGTGCTGGCCACCACCGTGTGGCACGAGCGCTACGTCGGGCACCCGTCGCCGAGCGTCGTCGGGCTCGCCGCCGAGCGCGTGCCGGACCTGTACCTGCTCACGGGCGACGAGATCCCCTTCGTGCAGGACGGGCTGCGGGACGGCGAGCACCTGCGGCACGCGATGCAGGACCGGTTCCGGGAGGTCCTGGCGGCGCAGCCGGCACCGTGGGTAGAGCTGCGGGGGAGCCGTCCGGAGCGGCTGGAGCGGGCCCTCGCGCTGGTCGAGCCGCTCCTGACGAGCCCACGCGAGCTCGCGGACCCCCTCGAGGAGCGCAACGGCGACCTGGTGGACGTGGGCGACCTGAGAGACTCCGTCGCGTGACCGATGCGCAGCACGACCTCGGCCAGGTGTCCGCGGCCCCGACGCGTGCGGGTGCCCGCAGTCCCCGTGCGGACCGGCTGGACCTGGACGTCGAGCAGCTCTTCGCCGACGCCGACGGCTCGCTCGCCGCACCGGCCGGTCCGGCGCCCCTCGACGAGAAGCTCCGGCAGGCGTACTTCTGGATGGTCAACCACGCGATCATCAGCCCGCACTACGACGTCGAGTTCCAGGACGTGACACGTCCCCGCACGCACTTCCGCCTGGGCGACTCCAAGGCGGTGGTGGAGCTGCCGACCGACCAGTCGTACTCGTCGTTCGTCCTGCTCCCGCTGCTGACGTTCGCGGTGCGCGGGCGCTGCCTGCTCGTCGGCGGCCCGGGGCGCGGCAAGACGGCGAGCGCGATCCTGATGGGCGTCCTGGCGGGCTATCCGGTCCGCGAGGTCCGCCGCGCGATGCAGCACGGCCACCCGCAGCTGACCGTCCAGGACATGTTCGGCACGCCGCTGCCGCGGGACCTGGTCGCCGCGGAGAGCCTCGCGGACATCGAGGTGGCGTGGCGCTCGTGGCTCGGGCTGCGCGTCAAGATCGTCGACGAGTACAACCGCATCCCCACCCGGACGCAGTCCGCCCTGCTCACCGTCCTGGCAGACGGGTACGTGGAGGTGTTCGACCAGGTCTACGAGACGGGCGCCGCGGCCTGGTACCTGACCGCCAACGACGACGCGGGCGGCGGCACGTTCCAGGTGGTCGATGCCCTGCGCGACCGGATCGACGTCGTCGTGAAGGCCCTCTCGTTCAACTCGCGGTTCGTCGGGGACCTCGTGGACCGCGCCGAGCGGGGGGTGCGCCCGGAGGAGAACGTCCCGCCGGCGATCGTCTTCGACGCGGACGAGCACGAGCGCCTGCACCGTGAGGTGGTCGCCGTCCCGATCCCCGTGCCGGTCCGCCGCCGCCTCGAGTACTTCGCGGCGCAGCTGGAGCTGCTGGAGCGCGCGGCCCGACAGCTGGAGTACCGCACCAAGGACACCGCGCGGCTCGCCGGGCAGGACCCCCACCTGCTGGCGGCGCTGGACACGGGCCGCGACCAGCGCGCGGACATCGGGGCGCAGACGCTCAACGGCCTGTCGGTCCGGGCGCTGCAGTCGCTCGTCGCGTACGCCAAGGCGATGGCGTACTTCCGGGGGAACGCCGAGGTCACGCTCGACGACCTGCGCGCGGTGCTCCCGTTCGTCCTGCACGACAAGCTGCAGCCGGACCTGCAGTCGCCCGCGTTCGACGACCCGGAGCGCGAGTCGCTGCGCACCGACCGCGTGTCCTGGATCCGCGACCTGTTCGACACCGCGTGCCGGCAGTACGACGCCGAGGGGCTCGACACCGACGACCCCGTGGGCCGCATCCTGGCCGAGCTCGCGGTCGGCCTGGACGGGTTGACGGAGAGCGAGGTGCGCCGCCGGCTGGCGCAGATCGAGGGCGTGCTGTCCGGGTGGGAGGACGCCACCAAGCTGCACGGCAGCCTGTTCGAGGACGCCCTCGCGCTCAAGTACGCCCACCAGCGGTACTCGGCGTACCTCTCGTGGCTGCGGTGGAGCGGCGCGTGAGCGACGGCGTCGACCGCGGGTCGGCGTTCGGGCGGTGGCTCGCGGACGACCGCAGCGCGGTCGACGCCCTGCTGGCCGGCGCGCTGGCCCGCGGCGGGGACCGGGACGCCGTGCGTGCGGCGGTCGTGGAGG
>NZ_CAURTV010000115.1:0-10437 GCF_963527515.1 uncultured Cellulomonas sp.
CCCCCCTGGGGGGTGTTTATTTCCGGGGGCCCGATGTGGGGTTGGGGGGGGTGCCCGTGCCGGGGGGGGAACCCTACTTCCTGGCGGGGCCCCCGGGGGGGGGGGGGGGGGTGGGGGGACGGACGGCGAGCCGCTCGGCGACGTGCCGGGCGTAGACGTCGCTCCAGGCCAGGTCGGGCGCGAGCGCGTGCAGGACGAGCGCCGCGCGGGCCGAGCTGCCCCGGCCGCGCAGTCGTGCGGCGAGCGCCGCAGCGGCCGGGTCGGACACCGCCGGGTCGACGGCCGCGAGGTGGTCGATCCATGCCGCGAGGACGCCGGCTCCCGCGCGGCCGACGGGCAGCCCGGCGACGGCGCGCTCCTGGGCGACGGAGAGGATCCGCACCGGCAGCTTCTGCGAGCCGTCCTGGGCGATCTGCTCGAGGCGGTGCTCGATGCGGGCGTTCGCGAACCGGCTCCGCAGCGCGGCGGTGGCCTCCTCGACGTCCAGCGGCAGCACGTCGGCGGCCTCCGACCACAGCGCCTCCAGGTCCGCGCGGCACCCGGGATCGGCGAACGCCTCCGCGACCGTGCGCAGGCCGCGCGCGAGACCTTGGTAGGCCAGCAGCGAGTGGCCCGCGTTGAGCAGCCAGAGCTTGCGGCGCTCGTATGGCTCGAGGTCGTCGACGACTCGTGCACCGGCCGCCTCCCACCTCGGGCGCCCGGCCGGGAACTCGCCCTGCAGGACCCACTCGGTGAACGGCTCCGTGACGACGGGCGACCGGTCCTCCCGACCGGTCAGCCTCCGGACGACGGCTCGATCCGACTCGACCGCCGCGGGCGTGATCCGGTCGACCATCGTGGACACGAACGCCACGTGCTCGTCGATCCACCGCGCGAGGGACTCGTCCACCGCCTCCGCCAGGTCGAGCGTGACGCCACGGACCACGCGGCCGTTGTCGGGCAGGTTGTCGAGGCTCACGACCGCGATGGGGCCCGTGCCGGCCGACCGGCGCGCGCGCAGCCCGTCGACGAGGCGGCCGGGTGCGGTCACCGCGGCCCCGCCCGACCGGAGGCGTGCGACGTCGCCCGCGACCTCAGGGTCGTGACGGTCGAGCGTGCCGTTCGGGGTGCGTCGGTAGCCGGCCTCGGTGACGGTCAGGGTCACGACGCCCACCTCGGGGCGGCGGAGGTACTCGCGCCAGGCGTCGCCGTCGGCACCGTCGTGGACCGCGACGAGGGCGTCGACCGTGGTGGCCGCGTCGCCCTCGGGCGAGCGGACCAGCAGGGTGTACCGCCCGTCCTGCCGGGCGAGCGTCTCGGCCGCTGCGGCCGACCGGCCGGTGAAGGCCGCGACGCCCCACTGCTCGGCTCCCCCGGCCTCGTTGGCCCGTTGGGTGTACCAGAGCAGGTGAGCCCGGGCGAACGCACCGAGCCCGAGGTGCACGATCCGCACGGGCGCCTGCGGCCCCGTTCGTTCCCAGCCTGTCCGGTCGTGCACGGCTCCACCTCCAGCTCTCGTCGGACCCGGGAGGTCCTCGACCATTGAGCGCCCCGGACGGCATTGATGGCAATCGGTTGCCATCTGTTGCCCGGGCGCGTGGCCCCGGGTCGAACGAGGTCAGGGGCGCGGCGCCGCGGTCAGCTCGCGGGCGTGCGCCAGCACCGCATCACGCACGCGGCCGTCGGCCATGAGGTCGGGGGCCAGGAAGGCCAGGACGGCGTCGACCGACTCCTCGAGGGTCCCCGCGCCGAGCCTGCCCGCCTCGTCGGACACGTCTGCCACCGGCGCGCCGTGACCCCGCAGGTGCGCCACCCAGGCGGCCACCGCACGGGTCGCGCCCACCGGCACCCGCCCCGCAGCGAGCTCGGCCCGCAGGACCGGCACGATCCGCACGGGGACCTTCTGCGTGCCGTCGCCCGCGATCTGGGCGAGGGCGTGGCGGATCGTGGGGTTCTCGAAGCGGGCCAGGAGGGCCACGCGGTAGGTGGCCACGTCCGCCGGCGGGAGCGAGAGGTGCCGCGAGGCCTCCTCCCACCACTGCTCGACCCAGCCGCGGACCTCCGCGTCCGCGATCGCCTCGGCGACGGTCTGGTGACCCCGGCCGGGACCGGCGTAGGCCAGCAGGGAGTGGGCACCGTTGAGCAGCCAGAGCTTGCGCTCCTCGAACGGCAGGACGTCGTCCACGACCCGGGCACCGGCGGCCTCCCACGCGGGTCGGCCGTTCGGGAACTCGCCGGCGACGACCCACTCGCTGAACGGCTCGGTCGGCACCGGGGAGGCGTCGACCAGCCCGGTCGCGGCGAGCACGGCGGCACGGTGCTCGTCGGTGGTCGCGGGCGTGATGCGGTCCACCATCGTCGTCCCGAAGAGCGCGTGGTCGGCCATCCACCCCCCGAGGCTCGGGTCGACCAGAGCGGCGAGGTCCGCCGCGACCGCGGCCAGCGCCGGACCGTTCGCCGGGATGTTGTCGCACGGCAGGATCGCGACGGGACCCGCGTCCGCGGCCCGGCGGGCGAGGAACCCGGCGACCATCCGTCCCGGCGTCGTCTGCACCGGCGCGGTCGGATCCGCGCGCAGTGCCTCCACGTCGGCCCGGACGTCCGCCCGCGCCGTGTCCAGCCGACCGTCCGGGGTGCGCAGGTACCCCGCCTCGGTGACGGTGAGCGTGACGACGGAGAGCTCGGGCGACGCCCAGCGAGCGAGCCACGCGGCGTGGTCGGCACCGTCGTGCACGGCCGAGATGCTGGACACGACCTCGAACCGGTCGCCCTCGGCGCTGCGCGTGACCAGGGTGTACAGGCCGCCCTGCGGCTCGAGCGCGTCGGCCATCGCGGCGGACCGTCCCGTGAACGCGGCGATGCCCCACTGGTCGGCGTCGGGGGCGTGGTCCGTGTACCAGGCCTGGTGCGCGCGGAAGAAGTTGCCGAGGCCGAGGTGCAGGATGCGGACCGGCGCTGCCGGCCGGCCGTGGCCGGACGCGCGGGACAGTCGTTCGGGGGTCGCGAGGCCGGTGCTCGTGCCGCTCACAGCCGGAACGCCTCTCGGGGTGCGGTCACGACGAGGTCGATCGCCGTGTCGAGCGCCTCGTCCATGGTCAGCCGGTGGTCGAGGACGAGCTGGGCCAAGAACCCGGAGTCCATCCGGCGGCTCATGTCGTGCCGGGCGGGGATAGAGAGGAACGCGCGGGTGTCGTCGATGAACCCGGACGTCCGCGTGAAGCCGGCGGTCTCGGTGACCGCTCTGCGATAGCGGACCATGGCCTCGGGCGCGTCGATGAACCACCACGGGGCGCCCACGTAGACCGACGGGTAGAAGCCTGCCAGCGGCGCGAGCTCCCGCGAGTAGACCGTCTCGTCGATGGTGAAGAGGATCACCTGGAAGCCCGGGGACGTGCCGAACGCCGAGAGCATCGGCTGCAGCGCGCTCGCGAACTCGACGGCGACGGGGATGTCGGCGCCGACGTCCGCGCCGTACCGCTCGAAGGTCGGGCCGTGGTGGTTGCGGTGGACGGCGGGGTGCAGGGTCATCACCAGACCGTCCTCGGACGCCATGCGTGCCTGCTGGAACATGAGGTTCCGGCGCAGCGTCGCGCCCTCCTCGGCCGTGATCGTCCCCGCACGCGCGAGCGCGTACAGCCGCTCCGCCTCCGCGTCGGCGATCGGCTCGACCCGCGCGTCGCGGTGGGAGTGGTCGGTGGACACGGCGCCGTGCTCCTTGAAGTAGGCCCGGCGGTTCTCCATGGCGGCGACCCAGCCGGCACAGGTGCCGGTGTCGACCCCCGAGACGCCGGCGAGCTGGTCGACCAGCCCGTTCCACGCCGGTGTGGCGGGCTCCAGGTACTTGTCGGGCCGGAAGGTGGGCACGACCCTGCCCTTCCAGGTGTCGTCCTCGGTCAGGGCGCGATGGTGGCGGAGGTCGTCGCTCGGGTCGTCCGTGGTGGAGAGCACCTCGATGTCGAACCGCTCGTACAGCGCGCGGGGCGTGAACGCGGGCGTCGCCAGCTTCTCGGCGATCGCGTCGTAGATCGCGTCGGCGGTCGCGGCCGACGGCACCAGCCCGATGTCGAAGATGTCCGCGAGCTCGGACTCGAACCAGAACTTGACCGGCGTGCCGCGGTACGCCTTCCAGTGCGAGCACAGGAGCCGGAAGGCATGGCGTGACTGCTCCGGGGTGAGCCGGTCCACGCCCACCCCGAGGTCGGACAGCGGCACCCCCCGGGCGTGCAGCAGCCGGTTCACGTAGTGGTCGGGGGTGATGAGCAGCGTCGTCGGGTCGTCGAACGGGGCGTCGTCGGCCAGCCACGCCGGCGGGACGTGACCGTGCGGGGAGATGATCGGCAGGTCGCGCACCGCCTCGTACAGCTGCCGCGCCACATCCCTGGTCGCGGGGTCGGGCGGGAGCAGGCGGTCCGGATGGAGCTCGAGAGTGGCCATGCCGCCATGGTGGTCGCGTCGCGTCGCACCGGCAATCGGTTGCCGTGAGTTGCCAGACGCCTTGCCGAGCGTCCGGGGCGGGAGCAGGGTGGCCTCATGACCGACACCCTCGATCTCGTCACCGCCCAGGCCCGGCAGGCTGCCCTCGTCGGCGGGCCGGACCAGGTGCTGACTACCGAGCAGGTGCGCTCCTTCGTCCTCGAGTCGCTCGCCGGGGCGGACCTCGACGGCCGCAGCGTGTGTCTCGTGGTGCCCGACGGCACCCGCAGCTGCCCGTTGCCCCTGCTCCTGGCCACCGTGCACCAGGCGCTCGTCGGCCGGGTCACCCGGCTCACCGCCCTCGTCGCGCTCGGGACGCACGTCGCGATGAGCGAGCGGGCGCTCGCCACGCACCTCGGCTACGCGCGCGAGGGCCTCGACGCGACCTACCCCGGGATGACGGTGCTCAACCACGAGTGGTGGACCCCCGAGACGTTCGTCTCCCTCGGCACCATCAGCGCGGACCGGGTCAGCGAGCTCACGGGCGGGCTGCTGTCCATGCCTGCCGACGTCGCCCTGAACCGGGCCGTCGTCGAGCACGACGTGGCGCTCGTCGTCGGCCCGGTGTTCCCGCACGAGGTGGTCGGGTTCTCCGGCGGGAACAAGTACTTCTTCCCCGGCATCGCCGGGCCGGAGATCATCGACCTCACGCACTGGGTGGGGGCGCTCATCACCAGCTCCGAGATCATCGGCACCCGCGGGATCACCCCGGTCCGCGCCCTCATCAACGAGGCGGCGACCATGATCCCCGGCGAGAAGCTCGCCCTGTGCGTCGTCGCGCAGTCCGGCACCTCGTCCCTGCACGCCGCGTCGTTCGGCTCGACGGAGGCCGCCTGGGCCGCGGCCGCCGAGGTGTCCGCGCAGACCCACGTCCGCTACCTCGACGCCCCGGTGCGGCGCGTCGTCTCGCTCATCCCGACCAAGTACGAGGACATCTGGACCGCCGCCAAGGGCTTCTACAAGCTCGAGCCCGTCGTGGCCGACGGCGGCGAGGTCATCATCTACGCGCCGCACATCTCGGAGATCTCCGTCGTGCACCAGGAGATCTACGAGATCGGCTACCACTGCCGCGACTACTTCGTGAAGCAGTGGGACAGGTTCAAGGACGTGCACTGGGGTGTCCTGGCGCACAGCACCCACCTGCGCGGTGCCGGGACGTTCGACGAGGTCGAGGGCGAGCGCTGCCGGGTGAACGTCACGCTGGTCACCGCGATCCCGGAGGAGAAGGTGCGCGGGGCCAACCTCGGGTACCTCTCCCCCGACGAGTTCGACCTCGCGGCCTACGAGACCGACCCGGACACCTTCGTCGTGCCCAATGCGGGCGAGGTCCTGTTCCGGCTGCGCTGAGCCGTCGAGTGGCGGACCACGAGACGGACCGGCAGCACGAACGCGTGACCGGACTGCGGCTCGGCGCCGTGCAGCGCGGCCAGGACGTCGCGCACAGCCGCCGCGCCCATCTCGCGCACCGGAGCACCGACGGTCGTGAGCGGCGGGGTCACCAGCCGGGACGCCAGGGTGTCGTCGAAGCCGATCACGCTGACGTCCGCCGGGACCTGCAGCCCGGCGGCGGCGAGCCCGCGCACGACCCCGATGGCCATGAGGTCGTTGTAGGCGATCACGGCCGTCGGTGGGTGTGCGGCCAGCTCCGCGCCGGCCTGCATGCCGCCGGCGAACGTCGGGGGGAAGGGCCCGATCCGGCTCGCGCCCAGCTCGAGCTCGTGGCCGGCCTCCCGGAGCGCCTGCCAGCGCATGCCGTCGGCCCACGACGCCTCCGGTCCCGCGACGTACGTGATCGACTCGTGCCCCAGGCCGCCCAGGTGCTCGGCCGCCCGACGCATCCCCCGGGGGTTGTCGGTCACCACGCTCGGCACGCCGGCCAGCTCGCGGTTGAGCACCACCATCGGCCGCTGCTTGGCGATGGTCCGCAGCGCCGCGTCCGACATCCGTGAGCTGCCGATGATGATGCCGTCGACCACGGGGACGAGCCGTTCGAGCGCCTCGCGCTCCAGGGAGTCGGACTCCTGGGCGTCGGCCAGCAGCAGGATGTACCCGGCCTCCTGGGCCGCGGTCTGGATCCCGCGGACCAGCGCCGCGTAGAACGGGTTCGTGATGTCGGAGATCATCACCGCGAGCATGCGTGTCCGGGACGTCGAGAGCGCGCGGGCGATCGGGTTGGAGCGGTACCCGAGCTCGTCGGCGACCGCCCGGATGCGCGCCGCCGTGTCCGCGTTGACGCGACCCGGCCGGGCGAACGCCCGCGACACGGTGGACGTGGCGACCCCCGCGACCCGCGCGACGTCGTAGATGGTCGGTGCGGCCCGGCGCGGACCGTCGTCGGTCATCCGTCGACGCTAGCCCCGGCAGACAACACATGGCAACCGATTGCATCCGGCGGTCCGGAGCGTGCCCAATGGGAGACATGACCGCAGCGCCGCGAACGGGCGGCGCCCCACGCCGAACGTGAGGAACTCTCGTGCTCCGATCCCTGGACACCGCCACCCGCGAACGCAAGCCGCTCGACGGGATCTGGGCCTTCCGCCTCGACGCGGAGGGCGCCGGCCGCGCCGGGCGCTGGTGGGACGCCCCCCTCCAGGCCGCGCGTCCGATGCCCGTCCCCGCCAGCTACAACGACATCGTCCCCGACGTCGCTGTCCGCGACCACGTCGGTGACGCCTGGTACCAGACGACCGTCCGCGTGCCGCGCGGCTGGGACGGGCAGCGCATCGTGCTCCGGTTCGACTCCGCCACCCACCGCGCCACGGTCTGGGTGGACTCGACCGAGGTGATGAGCCACGAGGGCGGCTACACGCCGTTCGAGGTGGACGTCACCGCCCACGTGACGCCGGGCCAGGAGATCCGGGTGACCGCCGTCGTGAACAACGAGCTCTCGTGGCAGACCGTGCCGCCCGGCTTCGTGTACGACACGCCGGAGGGCAAGCGGCAGCAGTACTACCACGACTTCTTCAACTACGCGGGGCTGCACCGCTCCGTCTGGCTGTACTCCACACCGACGGCCCGCGTCGCTGACGTCACCGTGGTGACCGGGCTCGACGGCTCCACCGGCACGGTCGACTACACGGTCGAGACCGCCGACGCCGACGGTCGAACCGTGCGCGTTCGGCTGACCGACCAGGACGGCGCCGAGGTCGCGACGGCGAGCGGAGCGACCGGCAGCCTCACCGTCGACGACGTGCACCCCTGGGCACCCGGCGACGGCTACCTCTACGACCTGCTGATCGAGGTGCTCGACGGTGAGGCGGTGGTGGACTCCTACCCGCTCGCCGTCGGCATCCGGACGGTGGAGGTGCGCGGCACCCAGTTCCTCATCAACGGCGAGCCGTTCTACTTCACCGGGTTCGGCAAGCACGAGGACGCCCCCGTGCGCGGCAAGGCGCACGACGACGCCTTCCTGGTCCACGACTTCGAGCTGCTCGACTGGATCGGCGCCAACTCCTTCCGCACCTCGCACTACCCGTACGCCGACGAGGTCTACGACTACGCGGACCGCCAGGGCATCGTGGTCATCGACGAGACCGCCGCGGTCGGGATGAACACCGGCCTGGCCGGCGGGATCTTCGGCGGGCAGGGGTACACCACCTTCTCCCCGGAGACGATCAACGACGCCACCCGGGAGGTGCACGCCCAGGCCATCCGCGAGCTGGTGGCGCGCGACAAGAACCACCCGAGCGTCGTCCTCTGGAGCATCGCGAACGAGCCGGAGTCGGACACGGAGGCGGCCCGTGACTACTTCGAGCCGCTCTTCGCCCTGACTCGCGAGCTGGACCCCACGCGGCCCGTCGGGTTCGTCAACGTCATGCTCGCGCCGCACGGGAAGTGCCTCGTGAGCCAGTTCGCTGACGTGCTCATGCTCAACCGCTACTACGGCTGGTACGTCAACACGGGCGAGCTCGACAGCGCCGAGCGCGAGTGGCGCACCGAGCTCGAGGCCTGGGCCACGGACGGCAAGCCGATCATCATCACCGAGTACGGCGCCGACACCGTCGCGGGCCTGCACTCCCTGGTGGCGTCGCCCTGGACCGAGGAGTACCAGGTGGACTACCTCGCCATGAACCACCGGGTGTTCGACAGCGTCGACGCCGTCGTCGGTGAGCACGTCTGGAACTTCGCCGACTTCGCCACCAAGCCGGGCGTGTTCCGCGTCGACGGGAACAAGAAGGGCGCGTTCACCCGCGACCGCCGCCCGAAGGCCGCCGCGCACGAGCTCCGCAAGCGCTGGACCCAGAAGCGCTGACACCTGCGGGAGGGGCGCGTCCCGCCCCTCCCCAGGCAACCCCTGGCAACCGCCGGGCAACCCGTGGCAACCGATTGCTGCCGCTCCGTCGCCTCTGTCTCACTAGAGACATCCCCGCACCACCCCGGGCGTTCGACCCGGTTCCCCAAGGAGATCCCATGGCAGTGATCACCCCGGCCGCGCCGGTTGCGACCGTCCCCAAGAAGCTCGGACTGCGCCAGTACTCCGGCTACGCCGCCGGCGACGCGGCGAACAACCTCGCCTTCTCGATGGCGTCCTCGTTCCTGCTGCTCTACTACACCAACGTGGTCGGGCTCGGCGCCGCGGCGATCGGGACGATGTTCCTGCTCATCCGGTTCTGGGACGCCATCGCCGACCTCGTCGCCGGCCGCCTGGTGGACGCGAAGAAGCCCGGGCGGCTCGGCAAGTTCCGGCCGTTCATCGTGTGGTTCGCGCTCCCCCTCCTGCTCTCGAGCATGGCGATCTTCTCGGCCAACACGTTCTTCCCGGGCATGAGCGACACGCAGGCCCTCATCTACGCCTACGTCACCTACGCCGTGATGGGCACCCTGTACAGCCTGGTGAACATCCCGTACGGCTCCATCGCTCCCGCCATGACCCAGGTGCCCGGCGAGCGGGCCAAGCTGGCCAGCTGGCGCGTGTGGGGCTCCAACATCACCATCCTGATGCTCTCGTTCGTCGTCGCGCCGCAGATCAAGAAGTTCGTCGGCGACCCCGAGGGCCTGCAGCGGTCCCTGTTCGTCACCACCGGGATCTTCGTGGTGGTCGGCGCCGCGCTCTACTTCTACACGGTGACGTCGATCAAGGAGCAGGTCCAGCGTGACGTCGCGGCACCCACCCTGCGGGAGAGCTTCGCCACCTTGCGCAAGAACCGGCCGCTGCTGTGGCTGTGCGGCGGCAGCCTGGCGTTCCTCACCGGCCTCACGGCGCTCAGCACCCTGGCGGCCTACTACGCCATCTACGTCCTGAACGACGCCCAGTACATTGCCTGGAACGCCGTCGCCCAGGCCGTCGGCACCTTCCTGGTGGCCGCGTTCATCCCGAAGATCGTCCGCACGTTCGGCAAGCGCAACGGGTACGTCGCACTCGGTCTCGTCGGCATGGTCGCCGGCCTGGGCCTCGCGTTCGCCCCGCCGGAGACGCCGATGCTGGCCGTCGCCAGCTTCTTCCTGCTCGGGATCGGCATGGGCGGTGTGAACACCATGATGTGGGCGCTCGAGGCCGACACCGTCGAGTACGGCGAGTGGAAGACCGGCGTCCGGACCGAGGGCACCACCTACGCCGTGTTCTCCTTCACCCGCAAGATGGGCCAGGCCCTCGGTGGAGCGGCGGGCGCGTTCGCCCTCGGCATCGTGGCGTTCGACTCGGTCGCGGCCAAGAACGGCGCCCCGCAGTCGGCCGAGACGATCGACGGCATCCAGCTCGCGTCCGGCCTGCTCACCGCCGGGTTCATCCTGATCTCGCTGCTGATCATGTTCTTCTACCCGCTGACCGACAAGGTGTTCCGCACGATCGTCGGCGAGATCCGGGCGCGCCGCGCCGAGCGCGAGGGCGCCGAGGTCATCAAGCCGGCGAACGAGGCGTGAACCACCCCGCCCGGCCGGTCCCCACCACAGGAGGAGTACCCGAGATGTCCACGAGCACCACGTCCGGAACGGCGCAGATCGGTGTGACGGGGTTGGCGGTGATGGGTCGCAACCTGGCCCGGAACT
>NZ_CAURTV010000116.1:0-10392 GCF_963527515.1 uncultured Cellulomonas sp.
GCGTGCGCCCGGCGCGTTGACCGCCGCGCAGCGGGCGTGGGCGACGGCAGAGCAGGCCGCCCGGCGCCGCGGCTGACCGCGTGTCTTCGTACACCTGTTCGCCTGCGTGTGCCAGAGTGTCGCTCAGCAGACGGCGGACGGACGAGGGAGGTGGCCGGTGATCGCGTCGGTCCACGGCACGGTGCAAGGGGTGCGGCTCGACTCCGCGGTGGTCGAGGTCGGGGGAGTGGGCCTATTGCTGCACGCCACGCCGGCCACGCTCGCCGGGCTGCGCGTGGGGTCGACCGCGCGGCTGGCGACCTCGCTGGTGGTGCGGGAGGACTCGCTGACCCTGTTCGGGTTCGCCGACGCCGACGAGCGCGAGGTGTTCGAGACGGTGCAGACGGTCAGCGGCGTCGGTCCCCGGCTCGCCCTGGCGATGCTCGCCGTGCACACGCCGGACGGACTGCGCCGCGCGGTGCTCGACGAGGACCTCAAGGCGCTCCAGCGGGTGCCCGGCATCGGCCTCAAGGGCGCCCAGCGGATCGTGCTCGAGCTCAAGGACCGGATCGGGGTGCCGACCACCGTCTCGGCACCCTCCGCCGCCGTGGTCGGCGGCGACCGGCGCGACCAGGTGGTCGAGGCCCTGGTCGGCCTCGGCTGGAACGCCCGTGCGGCCGGCGACGCGGTGTCCACGGTCCTGGAGGGCACCGAGGGGCCGATCGCGGCCGACGAGGTCGCCGGGGTGCTGCGCGCCGCGCTCCGGACGCTGGGTGGCGGGCATGGCTGACGAGCACGACGAGCTGGTGACCGAGCGCTTCGCCGCCGAGTCGCTCGTCCGGTCCGGCGCCGACGACCTCGAGCGTGCGGCCGAGGCGGCGCTGCGTCCGCGCAGGCTGGAGGAGTTCGTCGGGCAGAGGGTGGTGCGCGACCAGCTCTCCCTCGTCCTCGACGCCGCGCGGGGCCGCGGGAAAGCGCCCGACCACGTCCTGCTCTCGGGTCCGCCCGGGCTGGGCAAGACCACGCTGGCGATGATCATCGCGGCCGAGATGGGCGCTCCGCTGCGGGTCACCAGCGGACCGGCCATCCAGCATGCGGGCGACCTGGCAGCTGTCCTGTCCTCCCTCGAGGAGGGCGAGGTCCTCTTCCTCGACGAGATCCACCGGCTGGCCCGGCCCGCCGAGGAGCTCCTCTACATGGCCATGGAGGACTTCCGCGTCGACGTCATCGTGGGCAAGGGAGCCGGTGCCAGCGCGATCCCGCTGACGCTCCCGCCGTTCACGGTCGTCGGTGCCACCACCCGCGCCGGGCTCCTCCCGGCGCCGCTGCGGGACCGGTTCGGCTTCACCGCGCACCTCGACTTCTACTCCTCGGACGAGCTCGAGCGCGTCCTGGTCCGCTCCGCGGGGCTGCTCGGGGTGCAGCTGGACCCGTCGGCCGCCGCGGAGCTCTCGTCCCGGTCGCGCGGCACCCCGCGCATCGCGAACCGCCTGCTCAGGCGCGTGCGGGACTGGGCGGAGGTGCGCGGGGACGGCACGCTGAGCCTCGTCGCCGCCAAGGCCGCGCTGGAGGTCTACGAGGTCGACGACCTCGGGCTGGACCGGCTCGACCGGGCGGTCCTCACGGCACTGTGCACGCGCTTCGGCGGAGGGCCGGTCGGCCTGACCACGCTGGCGGTGGCCGTCGGCGAGGAGCCGGAGACGGTGGAGACGGTCGCGGAGCCTTTCCTCGTGCGGGAGGGACTGGTCGGACGCACACCCCGCGGCCGCGTCGCACTCCCCGCAGCCTGGGCTCATCTCGGCCTCGAGGTGCCCCACGGATCGGGCACACTGTTCGGCTGAGCCCCTTCCCGTCGCGCGGAACCCTCCCCGGTCGTCGTGCGTTGGAGCGGGGAGCCGCTGCGCCTAGACTGCGGCGGACACACCACCCCGATCGGAGCCGTACCGCTGTGGAACTTCTCATCATCATGGCCATCGCCCTGGGCGCTCTCTGGCTCATGTCGAGCCGTACCCGCAAGCAGCAGCGCGCGGCGCAGGAGTTCCGCAACAACCTCGAGCCGGGCGACGAGGTCATGACCGCCTCGGGCCTGCTGGGCACGGTCGTGGACGTGGAGGACGACGTCATCACGCTCGAGTCGAGCCCCGGCGCCCACACGCGCTGGATCCGCGCCGCGATCGCCAAGAAGATCGAGCCGCCGGTCGACGAGATCGACGACGCCGACGAGAGCGAGTACGAGGACGAGCTCGAGGACGAGGACGACGTGGTGGACGATGCCGACCGCATCAGCCACGCGAACGATGACGTGATCGACGTCCCGGACGACCTGTCCTCGATGCCGCCGGTCCGCAAGGACGGGGAGCCGGACAGCAAGTAGACCGTTCGGTCCGGGTGACGACGCCCGGACCTCGACCCCACCGGCCGCCTGCGCGGTCGGTGCGCGCACGAGAGAAGAACTCCGTTGGCTCCTCCCACCCGCCGCCAGAGGCCCGCACGCACGCTCGTCGTGCTCGGCGTCCTCATCTTCGCGCTCCTCGGCACCATCGCCGCGGGGACCAAGTGGTCCACCGCCTCGTTGACGCCGAACCTCGCGCTCGACCTCGAGGGCGGGACGCAGCTGATCCTGACCCCGGTCGCGGAGAACAACGCGGACATCTCCTCGGCGACGATCGCGCAGGCGATCGACGTGATCCGCCAGCGTGTCGACTCCTCCGGTGTCGCCGAGGCGGAGATCACGAGCCAGAGCGGCGGCAAGATCGTGGTCGCGCTCCCCGGGAACCCGAGCGAGGAGACGCTCGAGCTGGTCCGGACGTCCGCGCAGATGGCGTTCCGGCCCGTGCTGGCGATCGGCAACCCGACGCCGACGGACACGTCGACCGCGACCCCGGAGCCCACGGAGACCGCCGCGGCGACCGACCCGGCCGCGCCGGTGCCGACGCCCACGGCCACTACCGCTGCGGAGGAGCCGTCGGACGAGCCCGGCAAGGCGGCGCCGGACAACCCCAGCGACACCGCGTACTACGTCACCCCGGCGGTCCAGGCCCGGTACGACGTGCTGGACTGCACGGACCCCGCCAGCCTCACCGGTGGAGAGACCGGCGACGTGGACAAGGCCTTCGTCACGTGCGGCCAGGACGGCAGCGCGAAGTACATCCTTGGTCCGGTCGAGATCGAGGGTGCGCGGATCTCCAGCGCGACCTCGGGCCTGAACTCGCTGCCCAGCGGCGGTCAGGGCAACCTGTGGGTGGTCAACATCGCGTTCGACAACGCGGGCACCACGCAGTTCACCGACGTCACGACGCGGCTGCAGGGCCTGGCCGGGACGCCGCCGCTGAACCAGTTCGCGATGGTGCTCGACGGCCTCGTGATCTCGGCCCCCAGCCTGGACACCGGCGTGATCATCGCGGACGGCAAGGCGGAGATCTCCGGCACCTTCACGCGCGAGACGGCGGCCAGCCTGGCCAACCAGCTCAACTTCGGCTCGCTGCCGCTGACGTTCACGGTGGAGAGCGAGGAGCAGATCTCGGCGACGCTCGGGTCCGAGCAGCTGGAGAAGGGTCTGCTCGCCGGGCTCATCGGCCTGGGGCTCGTCGTCCTCTACTCGCTCCTGCAGTACCGCGCGCTCGGCCTGGTGACCGTGGCGTCCCTCGTCGTCGCCGGTGCGCTCACGTACGGCATCATCACGCTGCTGTCCTGGACGCAGGGCTACCGGCTCTCGCTGCCCGGTGTCGCCGGCCTCATCGTGGCCATCGGCATCACGGCCGACTCGTTCATCGTGTACTTCGAACGCATCCGTGACGAGCTGCGGGAGGGTCGCACCCTGGTGGCGGCCGTCGACCGCGGCTGGGAGCGTGCGCGCCGGACCATCCTGGCGTCCGACGCGGTGAACTTCCTGGCCGCCATCGTGCTCTACCTGCTGGCCGTCGGAAGCGTCCGTGGTTTCGCGTTCACGCTCGGGCTCACGACGCTGATCGACGTGCTCGTGGTCTTCATGTTCACGCACCCGCTCATGCAGCTCGTCGCGCGGACCAAGTTCTTCGGCCAGGGCCACCGGCTCTCGGGCCTGGACCCCCGCCGTCTCGGCGCACCCGAGTCCACGCGGTACGTCGGCCGCGGCCGCGTCGCCACCGGCCCGCGCACCACCGAGCCGCAGGACGCGGCCGTCGAGGACGCACCGGTCGACGCCGAGCCGACGCCCCGCGTGCCGGTCCCCGTCGGGGCCGGCACGAGCGGCCTGACGATCGCCGAGCGACGCGCGGCGGCCCGTGAGGCGCAGCGCACGACCGCGGCGACCGACACCCCGGTCGACGCGCCCACCCAGGACTCCGAGCCCGAGTCCGGGCGCACCGAGGGGAACGAGCACTGATGGCCTCCGGATTCGCCCAGTGGGGCAACGACCTCTACACCGGCCGTCGGTCCTACGACATCGTCGGCCGGCGCAGGATCTGGTTCACGATCTCCACCGTGCTCGTGCTCCTCTCCGCCGTGCTGCTCGTCCGGCCCGGCCTGAACCCCGGCATCGAGTTCCGGGGAGGCTCCGAGTTCGTCGTCTCGGAGGTCAGCGAGACCGACCAGCAGCTGGCCATCGACACGGTCCTCGCGATCTCGCCGGACGAGCAGCCGAAGGTCACGACGGTCGGCTCGAGCGCGCTGCGGATCCAGACGTCGACCCTGACCAACGCTGAGGTGACCGAGGTCAAGAACGCCCTCGCGGCGGCGTTCGACGTCTCGGAGGCGACCAACGTCACGAGCTCGTTCATCGGGCCGTCCTGGGGCAAGGACATCTCCCAGAAGGCCATCACCGGCATCGTGGTGTTCCTGCTGTTCGTCGCGGTGGTCATGACGATCTACTTCCGCAACTGGCGGATGGCGGCCGCGGCGCTCATCGCGCTGTTCCACGACCTGATCATCACCGTCGGCACGTACGCCGGCGTCGGCTGGGAGGTCACGCCGGCCACGGTCATCGGCTTCCTCACCATCCTCGGGTACTCGATCTACGACACCGTCGTCGTCTTCGACAAGGTCCGCGAGAACACCGCCGACACGCTGCTCCAGTCGCGGTACACCTACGGCGAGAAGGCGAACCTGGCGGTCAACCAGACGCTGGTGCGCTCGATCAACACCTCGGTGGTCGCGCTGCTGCCAGTCACGGCGATCCTGTTCGTGGGTGCCTTCATCCTCGGCGCGGGCACGCTGCGGGACATCGCGCTCGCCCTGTTCATCGGCATGCTGATCGGCACGTTCTCCTCGATCTTCCTGGCTACCCCGTTCGAGGTGGCGCTGCGGGAGCGGGAGCCTGCGATCCGCGAGCACACGAAGAAGGTCCTCGACGCCCGCGCTGCGCGGGCGGCGGCCGGGGACGTCGAGCCCGACAGCGCCGGCCAGGTGCGCGTCGCGGTGGGTGCCCTCACGCCCGGTGCCCACCAGGGCTTCGCCGCGCAGCCGAAGCGGAAGCGGTGAGCGTTCCCGACCGCTCGGTGGGGGTGCCCTCGGGCGCCCCCGCCGGACGTGCGGCGGTGCTGCGCCGGATCGACGAGCTGGTCCGCCTCGTCCCCGACTACCCGCAGCCGGGCATCCTCTTCCGCGACATCATGCCGCTGCTGGCGGACGCCTCCGCGTTCGCGGACGTGATCGCGGAGATCGCCGGACGCGTGGACGGCCAGGTCGACCTGGTGGCCGGGATGGAGGCCCGCGGGTTCCTGCTCGCGGCGCCCGTGGCGGTCGCGCTCGGCGCCGGGGTGCTCCCCGTGCGCAAGGCCGGCAAGCTCCCCGGCCCGACCGCGTCCCAGTCCTACGAGCTCGAGTACGGCACGGCGACCATCGAGATCCACCCCGCCACGGTCCCGGCCGGCGCCCGCGTGCTCGTCATCGACGACGTGCTGGCCACGGGCGGCACCGCGGCGGCCACGGTGGCGCTGCTGCAACGGTGCGGCGCCGACATCGTGGGTCTGTCGTTCCTCGTGGAGCTGGAGTCGCTGCGCGGTCGCGACCTGCTGACGGGCCACCCGATCGACGTCCTGGTCGCGGTGCCCTGAGCAGCTGTCCCGCCGCACCGTGGCCGTCCCACCGGTCGCGCGGTCGTAGACTGTCGCCTCGACCGTGGGAGGGGGTGTGATGAGCGAGGACGTCCGCACGCCCGAGACCGGTGTCCCGGCTGCTCAGGCCGACTCCCCGTCGAGCCGCATGCGCTCGCGCCTGGGCCGGTTCGGCGCCCGCAGCGGTGCCGCGTTCCCCGCCATCGAGCCCGTCCTGCAGGCGGCGCGCACCAACCACCCGAAGGCTGACCTCGCGGTGGTCGAGCAGGCGTACGTGGTGGCCGAGAAGGCGCACCGGGGGCAGCTGCGCAAGAGCGGTGACCCGTACATCACCCACCCGGTGGCCGTCGCGACGATCCTGGCCGAGCTGGGCATGACCCCCTCCACGCTCGCCGCCGCGCTGCTGCACGACACCGTCGAGGACACCGAGTACTCCCTCGACCAGCTGCGACGCGAGTTCGGCCCCGAGATCGCCATGCTGGTCGACGGCGTGACCAAGCTGGACAAGGTGACGTACGGCGACGCCGCGCAGGCCGAGACGGTCCGCAAGATGGTCGTCGCCATGTCGCGGGACATCCGCGTGCTGGTCATCAAGCTGGCCGACCGGCTGCACAACGCCCGCACCTGGAAGTTCGTCGCGGCGGCGTCGGCCGAGAAGAAGGCCCGCGAGACGCTCGAGATCTACGCGCCCCTGGCCCACCGGCTCGGCATGAACACGATCAAGTGGGAGCTCGAGGACCTGTCGTTCGCGACCCTGTACCCCAAGGTCTACGACGAGATCGTGCACCTGGTGGCCGAGCGCGCACCGGCCCGCGAGGAGTACCTGGCGACGGTCCGTGAGCAGGTGGGCGCGGACCTGGGCAAGGCGAAGATCAAGGCGACGGTGACGGGTCGGCCCAAGCACTACTACTCGATCTACCAGAAGATGATCGTGCGCGGTCGAGACTTCGCCGACATCTACGACCTGGTCGGGGTGCGGGTGCTGGTCG
The DNA here is from genome assembly GCF_963527515.1 of uncultured Cellulomonas sp. NCBI lineage: Bacteria > Bacillati > Actinomycetota > Actinomycetes > Micrococcales > Cellulomonadaceae > Cellulomonas > uncultured Cellulomonas sp. The sequence goes on from NZ_CAURTV010000116.1 coordinate 7,001, forward strand.
ACTCGGTGCGGGACTGCTACGCGGCGCTCGGGGCTCTGCACGCGCGGTGGAACCCGGTCCCGGGCCGGTTCAAGGACTACATCGCGATGCCCAAGTTCAACCTGTACCAGTCGCTGCACACCACGGTGATCGGTCCGGGCGGCAAGCCCGTCGAGATCCAGATCCGCACGCACGACATGCACCGCCGGGCCGAGTACGGCGTCGCCGCGCACTGGAAGTACAAGGAGAGCGCGAAGAACGCCAGCGCGGCCGACAAGGACTCCGCCGGCAACGACATGCAGTGGCTGCGGCAGCTGGTGGACTGGCAGAAGGAGACCGCCGACCCCAGCGAGTTCCTCGACTCCCTGCGGTTCGAGATCGCCGGGTCCGAGGTCTACGTCTTCACGCCCAAGGGCGACGTCATCGGGCTGCCCTCCGGCTCGACGCCCGTCGACTTCGCGTACGCCGTGCACACCGAGGTCGGCCACCGCACCATGGGCGCGCGGGTCAACGGCCGCCTGGTGCCGCTGGACTCGTCGCTGGAGAACGGCGACGTCGTCGACGTCTTCACCTCGAAGTCCGAGACGGCCGGGCCGTCCCGCGACTGGCTGGGGTTCGTCAAGAGTCCCCGCGCGCGCAACAAGATCCGCCAGTGGTTCTCCAAGGAGCGCCGCGAGGAGGCGATCGAGCACGGCAAGGACGCGATCGCCAAGGCGATGCGCAAGCAGAACCTGCCCATCCAGCGGCTGCTGTCCCACGAGTCGCTCGTGGCCCTGGCCAACGAGATGCGCTACGCCGACGTGTCCGCCCTGTACGCGGCGATCGGTGAGGGTCAGGTCTCCGCCGGCACGGTCGTGCAACGGCTCGTCCAGTCCATGGGCGGGGAGCCGGCGGCCGAGGAGGACCTGGCGGAGGTCGCCCGGCCCGGGCAGACGCAGCGCCGGGTCCGCACCGGCGACCCCGGGGTCGTGGTCAAGGGCGTCGACGACATCTGGGTCAAGCTGGCCAAGTGCTGCACGCCCGTGCCCGGCGACGAGATCGTGGGGTTCGTGACGCGGGGCGCCGGGGTGAGCGTGCACCGCAGCGACTGCATCAACGTCGCGAGCCTGCGCACCGAGCCCGAGCGCATGGTCGACGTGGAGTGGAGCCACAACAGCACCTCGCTGTTCCTGGTGCAGATCCAGGTGGAGGCACTCGACCGCAGCAGGCTGCTGTCCGACGTCACGCGCGTGCTGTCCGACTCGCACGTGAACATCCTCTCGGCGTCCGTCTCGACCTCCCGGGACCGAGTGGCGCTCTCGCGGTTCGTGTTCGAGATGGCCGAGCCGTCCCATTTGGCCTCGGTCCTGGCGGCCGTGCGCAAGGTGGAGGGCGTGTTCGACGTCTACCGCATCACCGGGGCCAAGGCCGCCGAGGAACCGGCGATCCGCGCCTGACCTCAGAGGTCGCGCAGCGTCGCACGTGCTCGCTGGACCCCGCGCTGGCCGTGCAGCCGCGCCAGCTGCTCCAGTGCCGACTCCGGGTCGAACCCGGCCGTCCGGAGCGCCCGCAGCACCGGCATCGCCTCGTCCGAGGGGAGTATCCGCGCGACGTCGGCGCCGGTGCGCTGGACGGACGTGGCCCGCAGCGCGCCGACACGGACGACCTCGTGGGCGGGGAGCGCCGCCTCGGCGGCCACGCGAGCGGGGTGGGGGTCGGTCCGGCGGGTCCCGGTGCGGACGAGCACCTCGACGCGGACCGGCGGGTAGCAGCCGGTGTGCACCCACGCGGCGGTCCGGCGGCCGACGACACCGCGGGCGGGGACCAGCGGCGCCAGCGCCACGGCTCGCAGCTCCGGCGTGTCCGACAGGTCGGCCGCGATCGCGACGTCACCCCACACGAGGCGGACGACCCCGTCCCGCAGCAGCCCGAACCACGCGGCGGCGCCGACGTCGTCGCGGCTGACGGTCCGGGGCAGGACCGGCGGGGTGGCTCGATACTCGTCGAGGCTGGCGCTCACCGCAGCAGCATGGCGGCCCAGCGGCGACCCGTGCTCGCCCGTGGTGGATCTGTGGACGGACGAGGCCCCCGCCGGGTCGGGCGGGGGCCTCCTCCGTCACGTGCGGCGGGTCAGCCGCGGGCGTCCTGCGCGGCGCGCTGCACCTGCTCGAGCCAGGACCGGCGGGCGTCCAGAGCCGCCTGGGCGTCGGCGATCTTGCGCGCGTCGCCGACGGACTTCGCGCGGTCGAGGTCGGCCTCGAGCCCGGCGATGGCCTGCTCCAGCTGGGCGGCGGCCCCTTCGGCGCGCGCGCGCGTCTCGGGGTTGCTCCGGCGCCACTGGGCCTGGTCGGTCTCGCGCACCGCGGTCTCCACCGCGCGCAGGCGGCCCTCGACGCGCTGCACGTCCGCCCGCGGCACCTTGCCGGCGGCCTCCCACCGGTCCTGGATCCGGTGCAGCGCCGACTTGGCCGCGGCCAGGTCCGTGACCGGCAGGAGCGCCTCCGCCTCGACGAGCAGGGCCTCCTTGACCGCCAGGTTGGCGCGGAACTCCTCGTCGGTGGCGGCCGACTGGGCGTCCCGTGCGGCGAAGAACGCGTCCTGCGCAGCACGGAACCGGGCCCACAGGGCGTCGTCGTCGGCGCGACTGGCGCGACCGGCGGCCTTCCACTCGGCCATGAGGTCCCGGAACACGCCCGCGGTGGCGCCCCAGTCGGTGCTCGACTGGAGCTTCTCGGCCTGGGCGACCAGCGACTCCTTGACCTGCTTGGCGGAGGCGTTGCGCGTCTCCAGCTCGGCGAAGAAGTGCCGTCGCTCCCGGTCGAAGGTGGTGCGCGCGTGGCTGAACCGCTTCCAGAGCGACTCCTCGGTCGGCCGGTCCAGACGCGGTCCGCTGCGCTGGGCCTCCTTCCACTGGTCCAGCAGGAGACGCAGCTGCTCGCCGGCCGGCCGCCACTGGATCCGGGACGGGTCCGTGGAGGCGATCCGCTCAGCCTGCTCGACGATCTCCGTGCGGGCGGCGACCGCAGCCTCGCGGGCAGCCGCGCGCTCGACCTCGGCCGCGGCGCGACGCTCGGCCGCGGTGGCTCGCAGCGCCTCCAGGCGTGCACGCAGCCCGTCCAGGTCACCGACCGCGGCGGGCTCGGCCACCTCGTCGGTGAGCCGGGACAGCGTCTGGTCGATCTCCTTGACGGACAGGTCCGTCGCGGCCAGGCGAGCCTCGAACAGCGTGACCTTGGCCTGCAGGTCGAGGAAGCGGCGCACGTAGAGCGCGAGTGCCTCCTCGGTCGTCGCGCCCGGGTACTGACCGACGACGCGCTCGCCGGTCGCCTCGCGGACGGACACGTTGCCCTCCTCGTCCACGCTGCCGAACGTGGCCGCGTGCGCGGCCTCCGCGGCGTCCTGCGGGGGAGCGACGGGAGCAGCCGGGGCGGCCG
>NZ_CAURTV010000117.1:0-10026 GCF_963527515.1 uncultured Cellulomonas sp.
GTGCGGGCCGCGGCGCTCACCGCCGGGCTCGTCGCCGCGCCGTGCTGGGCGCTCGTCGGCCTCGCGCACCGCGCCGCGGTGGACGCCCTCGGCACCGACCGGGGGGCCGGCACCCGGCTCGCCTCGATCCTGCTGCCCAACACCTCGACCGACTACCTGCAGGGATCCACCGCAGCGGTGATGCTGGCGTTCGTGGCGGCCGCCGTCGTGGTCGGGGCGGTGGCGGGCGGTGTCACGTGGCTGGCAGGCCGGTCCGCGGACCTCACGCGCGGGCGGGTGGCGTTCGTCCTGGCCGTCTGGCTCGGCGCGGTGCTCGCGTCGTCGGTCGGCCCCAGCATCAGCGCGCTCGGCCACACGGCGCCGGTGCTGACCGTCCTGGCAGCCGTCGTCCCCACCAGCGCGCTGTGGGGTCTGCTCTACGGCTGGGTGGTGGCCCTGGCGGCGCTCGCCGTGCTGGTCCGCACGCACCGGTCCACCGCCGCGGCCACGCCCGAACGCATCCCCGCGCACCGGGCCTGACCTCGGCCCGGTGCGCGTCGCGACGGCTCAGCGCTTGTGCTTCTCCGGCACGGGAGCGTCGCCGGACGCCCGCTGCGCCCGGTAGTAGGCGCGGGCCTCGTCCTGCCGGGCCTGCTCCGCGCCCGACGCGATCGGGGCCCGCAGGTGCGCCTGCTCGTAGCCGAACGCGTCGACCAGGGACTGGGCGTGCGGGCGCAGCCGGGCCAGCAGCCGGTCGATGTAGGACGTCACGGTCCGCGCACGGCCCGCGGACAGGCGGCCGTTGAGCAGGTACCAGGTGAGGTTCCGCTCGATGACCGTGAGCCCGAACAGGTCCCGCACCCACGTGAGGATCTGCCGGGTGCCCGGGTCGGTGACGCGCTCGAGCGCGGCGGTGAACGACTCCCACTGGACCAGCTCGGCGTGCGCGCGGGCGGCCTCGACCAGCTCGTGCTGGTGGGCGTTGAAGATCGCCGCAGCCGTGGCGGGGTCGGCCTTCTGCGCGGGGCGCAACGCCTGGGCGATCTCCGCGACCATCGTCTCGACGCGGTCCACCAGCAGCTCGCGCTGGGTGGCCGTCTCACGCAGCTGGCCGGCCGAGCGGCGGGGGTCGCCGACATCGGCGATCGTCTGCACGGCCCGGTGCAGCGGCGTGCGGTAGCGGGCGGCGTCCGCGGCTCGCTCTGCCACCATGCGGGCGACCTTCGTCGCGTCGAGGTGCTTGAAGCCCTTCGCGTAGTCGGTGAGCAGGCGCTTGCCGACGAGCTGCAGCAGGACCGTGTTGTCGCCCTCGAAGGTCGCGTACACGTCGAGGTCGGCGCGCAGGCTGGTCAGCCGGTTCTCGGCGAGAAAGCCCGCACCGCCGCACGCCTCGCGCGCCACCTGCAGGGTGTTGAGCGCGTGCCACGTCGACGCCGGCTTGAGCGCGGCGGCCAGGGTCTCCAGGTCCTCACGCGTCTCCGGGGTGTCGTTGCGGCCGGAGAACACGTCGTCGAACGCGGCGAGCAGGTCCTCGTGCGCGAACCCGGCGGCGTAGGTCTCCGCGAGCAGCGGGAGCAGGCGGCGCTGGTGCTCGGCGTAGTCCAGGATCACGACCTCCTCGGTGGGCGAGGCGGCGTTGAACTGGCGGCGCTGGTTGCCGTAGGTGATCGCGATGGTCAGAGCCAGCCGGGCGCCCGTGACGGCGGCGCCGTCGAGCGAGACGCGGCCCTGCACCAGGGTGCCGAGCATGGTGAAGAACCGGCGGCCGGGGCTCGCGATGGGCGAGGAGTAGGTGCCGTCCTCGGCCACGTCGCCGTAGCGGTTGAGCAGGTTCGTGCGCGGGACGCGGACGTGGTCGAACCACAGCCGGCCGTTGTCGATGCCGTTCAGGCCGCCCTTGATCCCGTCGTCCTCACCGCCGATGCCGGGCAGGAACTCCATGGTCTGCGGGTCACGCAGCGGCACGTAGAACGCGTGCACCCCGTGGTCGACGCCCGCGGTGATCAGCCGGGCGAACACGGTGGCCGCCGTGCCGTGCAGCGCGGCGTTGCCCAGGTAGTCCTTCCACGCGGCGCGGAACGGGGTGTGGATGACGAAGTCCTGCGTGGCCGGGTCGTACGTGGCCGTGGTGCCGATGGCGGCGACGTCGGAGCCGTGGCCCGTCTCCGTCATCGCGAAGGCGCCCGGGACGTCGAGCGAGAGGGCGCCCGCCAGGAACTCGTCGTGGTTGCGCTCGGTGCCCAGGTGGTAGATCGCCGAGGCGAACAGTCCCCACTGCACGCCGGACTTGATCTGCAGCGACGGGTCGGCGTGCGTGAGCTCCTCGAACCGGGCGAGGAACCCGCCGTGGTCCTCGGCGCCGCCGAACTTCGCCGGGAACGACCGGTGCACGTCGCCCTCGGCCACCAGCAGGCGGAGCTGGCCGAGGACGCGCTCGCGGTGCTCGGCCAGGGACAGCCCCTCGATCCGGTGGAACCGCTCGTCGGCCATGAGGGTGCGCGCGGCCAGCCGGAGCTCGGGGTAGTGGCCCAGGAGCACCCGGCTCAGGTGGGCGATGTCGATGTTGCGGACGTCGGCGTCGAGCCGCGGGTCGCCGGCGTCCGTCGCCTCGACGGGACGGGAGGTGGTGGTGGTCATCGGGACTCCTCTGGGGACGTGCGGTTGCGGTCACGGGCGAGCAGCCCGACGGGTCCGGCCCAGAGCCAGGCGGCGACCTGGGCGGTGATCTCTTCGCGGTCCGGGCTGGCGGGCTCGTCACGGTGGGCCAGCCACCACTCGCCGGAGCCCCGCACGAAGCCGACGGCGCCGGCGGCCCAGGACTCGGCCAGGGCGACGCGGGCGGCGAGTGCTGTGTCGTCCTCCTCAGAGGCCTCGGGCCTGCGAGCCGTCCGCCGGCCCTCGTGCTCCTCGGTGAGCCCCCGGGCGAACGGCGCCGCGACGAGAGCGGTGACCGAGTCGAGGAAGTGCCCGAGCGGCCCACCGGACTCCACGGAGCCGTTGCGCGTCACGAACGCGTAGACGTTCGGGGACGACTCGATCATCTCGAGGTACACCGCGACCATCGCGCGCAGGCCGTCGCGCGGCGTCGGCGCGATCCGCAGGACCCCCTCGAGGGCGCCCTGGATCTGGAGCACGACGGCCTCCGCGACGGCGATCTGCAGGCCGGTCTTGTCGGCGAAGTACCGGTACACGATCGACTTGGAGGTGCCCGCCGCGGCGGCGATCTCCTCCATCGACACGTCCGGGCCGCGGTGGTGGACCGTGCGGCGCGCGATGCGGACGAGCTCCGCGCGGCGCGCCTCGCGGTGGTCCGCCCAGCGCGTGGAGCGGCCGTCGGCGGCGAACGCGTCCTCGGGAGGGCGCCGCGCGCCAGGGGGCGAGCCCGGTCGTGCGCGACCGGGCTCGGAGTTCAGCAGCGTCAGGGCCGTCGCCTTCGACGGGCCCGGTGTGACAGGGCTCACGAGACCGAAGGTATCAGGTACTGTGGGTTTCGGACACCACGTCAGCATCCTCGAGCGCCCCGCGCTCGGTCCCGCTCAGCGACGAAGCGAGAGGAACGCGCCTCATGGCCCGCCCCACCCCCACCCCCAGCGTCCGCAAGGCCTACGTGCTCGGCGGCAACCGGATCCCCTTCGCCCGCGCCGGCGGCCCGTACGTCCGCGCCAGCAACCAGGACATGCTCACCGCCGCGATCGACGGGCTGGTCGCCCGCTACGGCCTGCAGGGCGAGCGCATCGGTGAGGTCGCCGCGGGCGCCGTGCTCAAGCACAGCAAGGACTTCAACCTCACCCGCGAGTCGGTGCTCGGGTCCGCGCTCTCCTCCGAGACCCCCGCGTACGACGTCCAGCAGGCCTGCGCGACCGGCCTGGAGACCGTCGTCTCGCTGAGCAACAAGATCCGGCTGGGCCAGCTCGAGTCCGCGATCGCGGGCGGCGTCGACTCGACGTCGGACGCGCCGATAGCGGTGAGCAACCGGCTGCGCCGCGCGCTGCTGGACCTGTCCCGCGCCCGCACGGTGCCGCAGAAGCTGGCCGCGCTGGCGAGCATCCGCCCCAAGGACCTCGCGCCCTCGGCGCCGAGCACGGGCGAGCCGCGGACGCACCTGTCGATGGGTGAGCACCAGGCGCTGACCACCGCGCAGTGGGGCATCACGCAGGCCGCGCAGGACGAGGTGGCGCTGGCCAGCCACCAGAAGCTGGCCGCGGCCTACGACTCCGGTTTCCTCGACGACCTGGTCACCCCCTTCCGCGGCCTGACGCGCGACGCCAACCTGCGCGCGGACTCCTCGCTGGAGAAGCTGGCGAAGCTCAAGCCCGCGTTCGGGCTCGGCCTCGACACCCCCGCGACCATGACCGCCGGCAACTCGACGCCGCTGTCCGACGGCGCCTCGACGGTGCTGCTCGGTTCGCAGGAGTGGGCCGACGCGCACGACCTGGTGCCGCTCGCGTGGCTGGTCGACGCGGAGGCGGGCGCGGTCGACTTCGTGCACGGCGACGACGGCCTGCTCATGGCCCCCGCGTTCGCGGTGCCGCGGCTGCTCGCCCGCAACGGTCTGACCCTGGACGACCTGGACTACATCGAGATCCACGAGGCCTTCGCGGCCACCGTGCTGACGACCCTCGCCGCGTGGGAGTCCGAAGAGTTCGGGCGCACCCGCCTCGGCCTCGACGGCGCGTTCGGCACCGTGGACCGCACCAGGCTGAACGTGCACGGCTCCTCGCTCGCCGCCGGGCACCCGTTCGCCGCGACCGGCGGACGGATCGTCGCGACGATCAGCAAGGAGCTGCACCGCCGCAAGGCGTCCTCCGGCTCCGACGCGCCCGTCCGGGCGCTCGTGTCCGTCTGCGCAGCCGGCGGGCTGGGCCTCACCGCGATCCTCGAGGCGGCCTGACCATGACCGACACCTACCTGGACCTGGTCAACAGCGGGTTCACCAAGAAGCTCGCCAAGCAGCTGGGCCTGCCCCAGCCGGCACCGCTGAAGCGCTACGCCCCCGGGCAGCCGCTGGTGGAGGGGGCCGTCCTGGTGCTCGGTCGCGGACGCGAGTCCGACGAGCTCGCCGGCCTCCTGTCCGCCGACTGGGACCTCGACGTGCACCGACACGCGACGCCCGGCACGCGGTACTCCGCGGTCGTGCTCGCGCTCACCGAGCTGACCCACCCCGACCAGCTGTCGGCGCCGGTGCTCGAGGTGGGCGGCGTGCTCAAGTCCCTGACGCGTGGCGGTCGGGTGGTCACCGTCTCGCGTGCCGCGGTCGCCGACGACGCCCCCGCGGTCGCCGCGGCACGCCAGGGCGTGGACGGCCTGCTGCGGTCGCTGGCCAAGGAGCTGCGCGGCGGGGCGACCGGCAACGGTGTCGTGCTCGCGGGCGACGTGCCGGTCACCGCGCCGTCGGTCGTCGGTGCGCTGCGGTTCTTCCTGTCCACCAGGTCGGCGTTCGTCGACGGCCAGCTGCTGGCTGTCGACTCCACCGCAGGCGCGCTGCCCGAGGACTGGGAGAAGCCGCTGGCCGGCCGCGTCGCGGTCGTCACCGGCGCCGCGCGCGGCATCGGCGCATCGATCGCGGACACCCTCGCCCGGGACGGCGCCACCGTGGTCGCGGTCGACGTGCCCGCGGCCGGGGAGCAGCTGGTGGCGGTGGCCAACCGGGTGCGCGGCACCGCGCTGCAGCTCGACGTGACGGCGCCCGATGCCGGATCGCGCCTGCTCGAGCACGCGCTGCAGCGGCACGGGCGGCTCGACATCGTCGTGCACAACGCCGGCATCACGCGCGACAAGCTGCTGGCCAACATGACGCCGGACAAGTGGGACTCGGTCCTGGCCGTGAACATCGCCTCGCAGCTGCGGATCAACGAGGCGCTGCTGACCTCCGGCGACTTCACCGACGCGCCCCGGATCGTGTCGCTGGCGTCGACGTCGGGCATCGCGGGCAACCGCGGCCAGACCAACTACGCGGCCTCCAAGGGCGGGGTCATCGGCATGGTGCGGGCCACCGCGCCGCTGCTCGAGGCCTTCGGCGGGACGGCCAACGCGGTCGCGCCGGGGTTCATCGAGACCGAGATGACCGCGCGGATCCCGGCGCTCACCCGGCAGGTGGCCCGCCGGCTCAACTCGCTGCAGCAGGGCGGGCAGCCCGTGGACGTCGCCGAGACCGTGGCGTTCCTGGCCTCCCCCGCGGCCGGCGGGATCGTCGGGCGCGTGCTGCGCGTCTGCGGCCAGAACATGGTGGGCCAGTGACGACGACCGTCGTCCTGCCGCAGGTCCCGGCGCTGGGCGGGCTGTTCGCCCGGGGCGCCGGGCTGTCGGTCGCGCGTCGCGTTCGGCCCGGACCGACGACGCTGCCCGACGTCGACTACGTCGTGCGCGGGACGCGTCCCGATGCGTCCCTGCTGACCGACTACCAGCACCTGCTCGGCGAGCCAGCGAGCGACCGGCTGCCCGCCGGGTTCGTGCACGTGCTGGCGTTCCCCGTGGCCACCGCGCTCATGGTGCGGTCCGACTTCCCGCTGGCCCTCGTCGGCCTGGTGCACGTGGCGAACCGGGTGACGCAGCTGCGGCCGCTGACCCTCGCCGACGTGCTCGACGTCCGCGCGACCGCGGCCGACCTGCGGGCGCACCGCTCCGGCACGCAGGTGGACCTGGTCACCGAGGTGTCGACGGACGGCTCGGTCGCGTGGCGCGGGGTGTCCACCTACCTGGCACGCGGGGTGTTCCTCGCCGGCTCGGTCGACGAGTCCTCGGAGCCCTTCGTGCCGCCGACGCCGACCGGCCGGTGGAGGCTCGGCGCCGACACCGGCCGCCGGTACGCCGCCGTCTCGGGCGACCGCAACCCGATCCACCTGACCGCACTGTCCGCGAAGGCGTTCGGGTTCCCGCGGGCCATCGCGCACGGCATGTACACCGCCTCCCGCGCACTGGCCGACGTGGGTGCTGCCCGCGGGGACGCGTTCGACTGGTCGGTCGAGTTCGTCAAGCCGGTGCTGCTGCCCGGCACCGTGACCGTGCGGATCGCGCGGGACGGCGAGGGCTTCGCGTTCGCCGGCTGGGACGCCCGCTCCGGCAAGCCGCACCTGACGGGCTCGGTCAGCCCGCTGGCCTGACGGGCCGGGTCCTCGTCGACCCGGCCCGCCAGGGGCTTCTCAGAGGTCGGCAGGACGCAGCACGAACGTGATCGCGTGGGCGATCTGCACGTTGCCCGCGTTCAGGTCGAGCTTGCCGCGCACCAGGAACGGGTTGAGGTCGTTGCGGTCCTGGTCGCGCAGCTGCACGAGGCCCCAGCGCTTGGCGAGCACGTCGACGGTGAACGTGCCGCCCTGCGCGGTGGTGAGGACGGCGTTGTCGCTGGCCAGGGCGGTGCCGGAGTCGATCGTCGCGCCCGGGACCACGTGGTAGAGCAGCACCTGCTCGATCGCGTCGATGCCGACCGCGCCCGCGAGCGCGGTGAGCACCTGCTCCTCGGTGCCGTACCAGCGGTGGGTCAGGTCCTTGGCCAGCACCTGGAACGCGCGGTCGTTGGGCACGAACGCGGTGAGCGGGACCGTGCCGTCGGCCAGGACGGCGACGGGACTGGCGGGCTTGGCGGCGAGCACCGCGCCGACCGCCTGGTCGAGGATGTCGAAGTCGTACCAGCTGCGGTCGAACGTGTCCCCGTCGGAGGCGAGCAGGGCGGCCAGGCTCGACGTGCCCGTGGGCGCGGCGCTCGCGGCGGGCGCGAGGGCGGTCCCCGCTCCGGCGACCAGGCCGGCGGCGAGCAGGGTGGACAGCGTGCGGCGGATCCTCATGGTGGCTCCTACGGACGACGGTCGCGGACGACGCCCAGCGCCGCACCGCGGGGTACCCGGAGGGCGCCCTGTGTCCTCTTCGCCCGATCCCCCGCGTCCGGATGCACCCCGGTGCAGCCCGGGGCCGCGAGAACGGCAGTTCCCCGCGAGAGCGTGCCGTTGAACTGCCGTTCTGGCGGGGAAGTGACGTTCTCAGTCGTCCAGGGCCGGCCCGCACGCCGCCGCGGCGGTCGCCGCCAGGTGGTCGAGGCCGTGCACGGCGAGCAGCGGGCGGGTGTCGTCGACCACGGCCCAGCAGCCGTCGACCACCTCGTACCGGACGGCGGGACCGGTGGCCAGGTACTCCGTCAGGGCCGTGACCAGCCGGTCGACCGCCTCGCTGGTGGTGCCGACGCCGACCGACGCGCGGATGGCGCCGTTCGACGCACCCAGGTGAGCCAGCAGCGGGTGCGCGCAGAAGCGACCGTCGCGCACGCCGATCCCGTGCTCGGCGGCCAGGTACGCGGCGACCAGGCCGGGGTCGTGGTCCGGCACGGTGAACGTGAGGACGCCGACCGGGGCCGCAGAGTCCGGCCAGATGCGCGCGATCCGGACGCCGTCGATGGCCGACAGCCCGTCCACCAGCCGCTGCCGCAGCGCCTCCTCGTGCGCGGCGAGCGCCCCGGCGGGCAGCGCGGCGAGCTGGTCGCACGCCTCCGCGAGCGCGATCGCCCCGAGCACGTTGGGCGACCCGGCCTCGTGCCGCGCCGGAGCCGGCTGCCAGACCGTCCGGTCGGCCCGCACGTCGCGCACCGCACCTCCCCCTGCGAGGTACGGCGTGCCCGTGTCGAGCCAGTCGCGGCGGCCGACGAGGGCCCCCGCGCCGAACGGGGCGTAGGTCTTGTGCCCGGAGAACGCGACGTAGTCGGCGCCGGTGGCGGCCAGCGAGAAGCCGCGGTGCGGCACCAGCTGGGCGCCGTCCACCGCCACCCGGGCACCCTCGGCGTGGGCGAGCGTGACGACCTGGTCGATGGGCAGCGCCTCTCCCGTCACGTTGGAGGCACCCGTGATCGTGACCAGGGCGTACGGCTGCCGGGCCAGCTCGTCGCGCAGGGCGTCGAGCGTTGCCGCCACCGTGCCGGCGATCGGCAGGATGGTGGTCCGGTTCCCGTGCCGCTCGGAGCTCTGCACCCAGGGCAGCAGGTTGGCGTGGTGCTCCACGTCCAGCACCAGCACCCGCCCGCCCGCAGGGACCACCCCGGCGAGCAAGTTGAGGGAGTCCGTCGTGTTGCGGGTGATGATTGCGACGTCGTCGGGACGCGCGTCGACGAACCGCGCGATCGTCTGGCGCGCGGACTCGTACAGGGCGGTGGACACCTGGGACAGGTAGCCCGCGCCACGGTGCACGGACGCGTACAGGGGCAGCACCTCGGTGACACGGGCCGCGACGGCCTCCAGGGCGGGCGCGCTGGCGGCGTAGTCGAGGTTGGCGTAGACGCGGTGGGTGCCGTCCACGAGCGGGACGGTGGTGGTGCCGCCGACGACGGGGAGCAGGGCGCTCACCTCGGTCGCACAGGTGAGGCGCTCGGCGGTGACAGTCACGGTGGGTCCTCCGACACGTTCGGGGGGACACCGGTCGGCCAGGTGGAACCCCGCGCTTGCCGAGCCCCGGACGGGACGCGGCCAGGTCGTCACCCGGGGCACCCCACCGCGGAGGAGGGTTGCCGGCCAGCGAGCCGGGGCTTGACGCTGGCGCTCATGACCTGCAACGAGGGTCGCGGCAGGCCCCGGCGGCTGTCAACGCACCGCGCGCTTCGTCTCGCCTGCCGGGACACCGTGTCCACCACTTGGAGGGTCAGCACCGCCCCGCGTAGCATCACCGGCACCATCCAGAGCGGCCGAGAGATCTGGCTCGACGACGCCGCAGCAACCCGCGGGCACCCCGGTGCCCGGTCGAGGGTGCTACCGCCAGGACCGATGAGACGAGGGCCTCGATGAGCTACGCCGGTGACCTGACCCCCCAGCAGGCCTGGGACCTGCTCACGTCCGACGAGACCGCCGTGCTCGTCGACGTCCGCACGGACGCCGAGTGGCGCTACGTCGGCATCCCCGACTCCGCCCCGATCGACGGCCGCGCCGCGCTGGTCGAGTGGGTCTCCTACCCGTCGGGCCGCCCGAACCCGCAGTTCCTCAAGCAGCTCGCCGACGCCGGCGTCGCGCCCGGCCGGCCCGTCGTCTTCCTGTGCCGGTCGGGAGTCCGCTCCGTCGCCGCCGCGCAGGCGGCGAC
>NZ_CAURTV010000118.1:0-9620 GCF_963527515.1 uncultured Cellulomonas sp.
CGACGCCGTCGTCGTCGCCCCGCCCGTCCTCGTCGCGACCCTCGTCCTCCCGTCCCGCCACGCGGGGCACACCGCCCACGCCTCCGCGCGGCACGCCGCGTGCCGAGCGGGTCCAGATCCGGGTGCCGCGTCTGTTCACCGTGCGGGCGATGGTGTTCTCGTGCGTGCTCCTGCTCGCGTTCGTGCTGGTCTACCCCACCCTGCACTCCTACCTGCAGCAGCGTGCCGAGGTGGACCAGCTGCGGGCGCAGGTCGACGCCGCGCGGCAGCGCAACGAGGACCTCGAGGCCGAGAAGGGCCGGTGGGACGACCCCGCCTACGTCGTCGCGCAGGCGCGTGAGCGGCTGTCGTTCGTGATGCCGGGGGAGAAGGCGTTCCGCGTCGTCGACCCCGAGACGGTCCCCGACACCGCGCCCGCCGCGCAGGGGCCGGCCTCCGTGCTTGACGCCGGCTCCACTCTGCCCTGGTACGCGACCGTGTGGGAGTCGGTGCAGGAGGCCGGAGAGGCTCCCGCGGCAGGGGACAATGGGACGCCCGCGCCGCCCGCCGGCGGCTGACCCACCCGCAGGAACGGATCCCCCTGTGCCTCCCTCGATCGACGCGGTGTCCGAGCAGGACGTCGCGGTGCTCGCCGAGCAGCTCGGCCGCCCCCCGCGCGGCGTCGTCGGCATCGCGGCGCGCTGCGTCTGCGGCCGGCCGCTCGTCGTGCGCACCGCCCCGCGCCTCGACGACGGCACCCCGTTCCCGACCACCTACTACCTCACGTGCCCCCCGGCGGTCGCCGCCGTGAGCACGCTCGAGGCCGGCGGGCTCATGAAGGAGCTCACCGCCCGGCTCGCCGAGGACGAGGAGCTGGCCGCCGCCTACCGCCGGGCGCACGAGGCGTACCTGGTGGACCGCGAGGCGCTCGGGCACGTCGAGGAGATCGCGGGGATCTCGGCCGGGGGGATGCCGACGCGGATCAAGTGCCTGCACGTGCTGGTGGGCCACGCCCTCGCGGCCGGCCCCGGGGTCAACCCGATCGGCGACGAGGCCCTGGCCCTGATCCGCGACGAGTGGCGCCCGGACCGCTGCACCTGCTGACCCTCCCGTCCTCCCACCGGACGTCCGAGCAGATGTGGGCCGGAGCCGCCCTCCGCTCGGACGTTGCGACCGTCTCTCTGCGGACGTCCGAGCCGGGGTGGGTCGGAGCCGCCCTCTGCTCGGACGTCGTGGCGGGTGGGGGTCGTCGGGCGGTGCGAGGATGGTCCGCGTGACTCGTGTGGCTGCCATCGACTGCGGGACCAACTCCATCCGACTGCTCGTCGCGGACGTGGATCCCGACGCCGGGACGCTGGTGGACCTGGACCGCCGGATGGAGGTCGTCCGCCTCGGTCAGGGGGTCGACCGGACCGGCCGCATCGCCCCCGAGGCGCTCGCCCGGACGCTCGACGCCGCCCGCCGGTACAGCGAGGTCTGCACCGGGCTCGGCGTGGAGGCGGTCCGGTTCGTGGCCACGTCGGCGTCCCGCGACGCCGAGAACCGCGCGGACTTCGTCGAGGGTGTGCTCGCCGCGCTCGGCGTGGAGCCGGAGGTCGTCGACGGGCAGGAGGAGGCCGAGCTCTCCTTCCGCGGCGCCACCGGCGTGCTCGGCGCGCAGCACCCCGGCCCGTTCCTCGTGGTCGACCTGGGCGGCGGCTCGACCGAGCTGGTCCTGGGCACGACGACGCCCGAGGCCGCCTACTCGATGGACGTCGGCTGCGTCCGGATGACGGAGCGGCACCTGCTCGGCGACCCCCCCACCGCCGCCGAGATCGCCGCCGCGCACGCCGACGTGTCCGCGGCGCTGGGCACCGCGTCGGCCGTCGTCCCGCTCGGCAAGACGGTGACGCTGGTCGGCCTGGCCGGGACGGTCACCACGGTGACGGCGCACGGGCTCGGCCTCCCGGCCTACGACCCGGCGGTCATCGACGGGTCCGTCCTGCCGGTCGACGTCGTGCTCGCCGCGTGCGACGACCTGCTGCGTCGCTCGCACGAGGAGCGCGCAGCGCTCGGCTTCATGCACCCCGGTCGGGTCGACGTGATCGGTGCCGGTGCGCTGGTCTGGGGGGACGTGGTCCGCCGGGTGCGCGACGACGTCGCCGCGGCCGGCGGCCGGCTGACCGAGGTGGTCACCTCGGAGCACGACATCCTCGACGGCATCGCCTGGAGCATCGCCACCCGCTGACCCGAGCGCTCACGTGCGACGCGGGACGTCCGAGCACCCGAGCGCCCTGGCGACCACGTGCTCGGACGCAGCGCTGGTCAGGACGGGACGTCCGAGCAACCGAGCGCCCCGGCGACCACGTGCTCGGACCCAGCCGGAAGACGTCGCGCGACACGCCTGCAGCGTTGTGGACGGTAGTGCGCACTGTGTAATAGCGTCGCACCTGCGGGAGCCGGAGGGGGCTCCCGCACCAGCGCGCCGGTCCCGTGCCGCCGACAGCCCCGCCGGGCGGTCGGCGGCGCGGACCCCGACCCGGAGGTACCGATGGACACCACCCAGCTGCTCAAGGGCGTGCTCGACCTGGCGGTGCTCGCCGTCGTCTCGGACGAGGACGGCTACGGGTACGACGTCGTGCGTCGGCTGCGGGCCGCGGGCATCGAGGAGGTCGGCGACGCGTCGGTCTACGGGACGCTGCGCCGGCTCTACTCGTCGGGCGCCCTGACGTCCTACGTGGTGCCCAGCGATGAGGGCCCGCACCGCAAGTACTACGGGATCAACGCCCAGGGCCGGGCCGTGCTCGAGGCCCAGCGCAAGGACTGGCAGGAGTTCGCAGGCACGATGGGCCGCCTGCTCAAGACGGAGGTCGTGCGATGAGCGTGCTGGACACCACCGACGTGCTGGACGTCGCGGCCTACGCGGCCGCGGTGCGCCGCAGCCTGGCCGACCTGGGACCGGAGCTGGTCGACGACCTCACCGACGACCTCGACGCCGACCTCGCCGAGGCGCTCGCCGACGAGCGGCACGTCGCCCACGGACGCGGCCTGCTCGAGCAGTTCGGCCCGCCCGAGGAGTACGCGGCGGAGCTGCGGACGGCGGCCGGCCTGGCCCCGTCGACCAGCGACCAGAGGCGCGTCCGACTGTTCCGCGACCCCGTCGAGGACGCGCAGCGACTCGGTGCGTGGGCGCTGCGCGGGCTGCGGGCGCAGGCGTGGTGGGTGCCCACCGAGGGCTTCCTCGTCGCGCTGCGGCCCGCCTGGTGGCTGCTGCGGGGATGGGTGGTCTACCAGCTCGTCGCGCTCGGGTCCGGGGCCTCGGGGTGGTTCCCGCAGAACCTGCCGGCCCTCCTGGTGCTCGTCGGCTGCGTGGTCCTCAGCGTGCAGTGGGGACGCTCGGCCTGGTTCCAGTCGCGCCGGGTCGCGTGGCTCGCGGCGACCGCCAACGTGGTGGCCGTCGTCGCCGTCCTGCCGCTGCTGGGCTGGGTGCAGGACCACGTGGGGGACCGCGAGCAGGTCTTCGACCAGTACCAGGCCGGCGGCTTCGGCCCGTCGGGCACCCAGACGATCTACCAGGACCGGCCGGTCGACGGGGTGGTCGTCGACGGCATGCAGGTGAGCAACCTGTTCGTCTACGACTCCGGGGGCAACCCGCTCACGGACGTGCAGGTCTACGACGACCGCGGCCGCCCGGTGCGCACCACGTACGACAACGGGTTCGAGCAGTACTGGTTCCCCGAGGGCACCGAGCCGTGGTCGTTCGTCAGCCGGACCGACGCCGACGGCCGCGCCCGCTGGAACGTGTACCCGCTGCAGGGCGCACCCTCCTCGGCGTTCACGTCGGACGACCAGGGGGTGCAGGTCCTGCCGGCCGGGACGTCCGCGACGACACCGCCGTGGCCGTTCGCCAAGGCGCCTGCGCTCGACCCGCCCGCCGACGCAGCCATCGGTGCGGAGCGCGCGACGCCGTCACCGTCCCCCTCCCTGATGCCCTGAGAGCGGACTGTGCGCAGGGTCACCGGTCCCCCGTAGCGCGGCCCCCTGCCCGCGCGGCTACCGTTGAGGTATGCCTCAGTCAGCCTCCGACGTCGTCTCCACGCCGACCCCCACGTCGGCCAGCACGGACGCGGCAGCCCGCCCGGGCAAGCCCCGCAAGGTGCCCCGCGTCGTCATCCTCGGCGGCGGGACGGTGGGCCTCTACACGGCCCGCCGGCTGCGCAAGCGCCTGGGCAAGCGGGAGGCGGCCATCGTCGTCGTCGACCCCCGCCCGTACATGACGTACGCCCCCTTCCTCCCTGAGGCGGCCGCCGGCTCGATCGACCCCCGCAACGTCGTCGCGCCGCACCGCCGTGCACTCAAGGGCATCGACGTGCTGCAGGGCAAGGTCAGCGAGATCGACCACGCGGGTCGCACCGTGCAGATCACGCCCGAGGAGGGCGACCCCTACTGGATCACCTACGACCACCTGGTGGTGGGCCTGGGCTCGGTGGCCCGCACGCTGCCCATCCCGGGGCTGGCGGAGCAGGGCATCGGCTTCAAGAACGTCGAAGAGGCCATCGCGGTCCGCAACCACGTACTCAACCGCATCGACATGGCGGCCAGCACGTGGGATCCGGACCTGCGCAAGCGCATGCTCACGTTCGTCTTCGTCGGCGGCGGGTTCGCCGGCATCGAGGCGCTCGGCGAGGTCGAGGACATGGCGCGCGCGGCGGTGAAGTACTACCACGCCATCGAGCAGGAGGAGGTCCGCTTCGTCCTGGTCGAGGGCTCGCCGCGCATCCTGCCCGAGGTCAGCGAGGAGCTGGGCGGCTACACCCTCGAGCAGCTGCGCAAGCGGGACATCGAGATCCACCTGTCCACGTTCCTCAACAGCTGCGTCGACGGGCACGTGGTCCTGTCCTCCGGGGTCGAGTTCGACGCCGAGACCATCGTCTGGACCGCCGGCGTCAAGGCGAACCCGGTCCTGAAGAACTCGGACCTGCCGCTGGACAAGCTGGGCCGGGTCACCTGCAACGCCTTCCTCCAGGTGGTCGACGCCGACGGGACCCCGGTGCCCGACGCCTACGCCGCCGGTGACTGCGCGGCGGTGCCGGACCTGTACAACCCCGGCCAGTTCTGCCCGCCCAACGCCCAGCACGCGCTGCGCGAGGGCAACCACATGGGCGACAACCTGGCGCGCGTCCTGCGCTCCGCGGAGCTGACGGAGTACAAGCACAAGAACATCGGCGCGGTCGCGTCCCTCGGCATGTACAAGGGCGTCGCGCAGATGTTCGGGCGGGTCAAGGTCCGCGGCTTCCTGGCGTGGGTGCTGCACCGGACGTACCACGTGGCGGCCATGCCGACGTTCAACCGCAAGATCAAGATCGCCGCCGGGTGGACCGGCTCGCTGCTGTTCCGTCGCGAGGTCGTCGCGCTCGGGACGCTGCACGACCCGCGGGCCGAGTTCCGCGCCGCGTCCGTGCCGGCCAAGCCGCGGGCGGCTGAGCCGTCGCTGCCGGAGATCAAGGCCGAGCCCGGGTCCCACGCCGAGAAGACCGGCGCCGAGCGCGCCTGACAGACCGCTGCGAGCCCCCGACCCGTCGCGGGTCGGGGGCTCGCGTGCTCGGGCTGGCAGGATGTGGCGCGGCCCCCGTAGCCCAACTGGCAGAGGCAGCCGGCTTAAACCCGGCACAGTCCGGGTTCGAACCCCGGCGGGGGCACCCGTCAGCCGAGGCCGTCCGCGGCCTCCGCCTGCTCGATCGTCGCCAACCAGTCCCGCTTGGTGGCGCGCCACCCCTCGTCGTCGGCGCCCAGGCGCCAGTAGCCGGACACCGACAGCCGGTCGCGTGTGACTCCACGGTCGACGCGCACGTGCCGGCGCAGCTCCCGGACCACCCCGGCCTCGCCGTGCACGAACGCGCTCACCGGCGCGGGCAGCTCGGGCAGGGCCGTGACGGTGTCGACGAGGGCCAGGCCGGCCACCCCGACGCCCTGGTGCACCCACCGGACCTGCATGCCGGCCGGCGCGGTCAGCGCGATCTCGTCCTCGGGCCCGTGGATCTCGATCACCGCGTGCCCGATCGCGTCCGCCGGCAGCCGCTCCAGCGCCACCGCGATCGCCGGCAGCGCGCTCGCGTCGCCGGCGAACAGGTACGAGGCCGCGTCGGGGTCCGGCGACCAGGCGCCGCCGGGGCCGACGAGCAGGACCTCGTCGCCGGGCTGCGCGGACGCCGACCACGGTCCCGCGATCCCCTCGTCGCCGTGCACGACGAAGTCGAGCGTGAGCTCACCGGCCGCGGGGTCGAACGCGCGGACCGTGTAGGAGCGCTGGCGGGGCTGGTCGCCTGGCGGAAGGCTCGCGCGGACGGCGTCCAGGTCGAGCCGGCCGTCCTGTCGCCGCGGTCGTGGGCTGCCCTCCGGGAGGAAGAGCACCTTGACGTAGGAGTCCGCGTGCGGTGACGGGACGAAGTCGACCAGCCCTGGGCCGCCCACCACCACCCGCACCATCGTCGCGGCGATCCGTTCCGTCCGCACGACCTCCGCCACGAACGGCGCAGGGCGGGGACGGGGCGGTGCGTCGGTCATCGAGGTCCTTCGTCGGGGGCTGGCGTGCAGCGGCCCACGCTAACCCGTGTTCTGACATGACGACGGGGGCGGTCCCCCTCCGGACCGCCCCCGCCGTGGTTCTCAGGTCAGGCGTCGCGCCGCCTCAGCAGCACCGCGGCCACCCCGAGCACGAGCACGATCCAGAGGACCAGCACCCCGTAGCCCTGCCAGGCCGTCAGGTCCGCACCGACGTCGCTGAACGCGGCCGTGGCCTCGAGCTGCTCGTTCGTCTGCGTGAACTGCTGACCCGCCACTCCCGGCAGGAAGGGGTTGGCGTACTGGAGCGGCTTCCACGGGATCGCACCGAACAGGATCGGCGCCACGAGCAGGAGCCCGAGGACCGTCGCCAGAGCCGCTGCCGAGTGGCGCAGGAGCGCACCGAGGGCGTACGAGAACAGCGCGATCGTCGCCAGATAGACGGCGGTCCCGACCAGGGGCCGGATCAGCTCCGGGTCCGTCACGTCGATCGAGAAGTCCTTGCTGTCGAAGAAGAGCCACTGGAGCGCCACGGACAGCGCGACAGCGACCAGCGCGACGACGAACACCGAGACGACGAGCACGATCCCCTTGGACCAGAGCACCGGCAGCCGCTTGGGTACTGCCGTCAGGCTCGACCGGATCATGCCGGTGCTGTACTCGCTCGTGATGGTGAGCGCACCGAGGACGGCCACGGCGAGCTGGGCGAGGGTCACGGCGATGCTCAGCGGGTCGAGCGGGTTGCCTGCGGTGCCCTCCGGTGGACCGCCCTCCGCCGGGCTGGGCACGTTGACGAAGGCCAAGCTGATCAGGACGACCAGGCCGACCGTGGCGATCAGGAAGATCGAGAGCGTCCACGTGGTGGAGCGCACCGACCAGAACTTGATCCACTCGCCACGCAGCAGGTGGCTGAACCGGAGGCGGTGATTGGACGGGGTGGCGGCGCGACGCTGGGGCTCGGTGGCGACGGCGGTGCTCATCGGGCGTCCTCTCCGGTGGTCGGGGCGGGGGAGCCGGCGGAGCGCGGAGCCTCACCGGGAAGGGCGGCCGAGTGGTACTCGACGGACTCGGACGTCAGGGACATGTACGCGTCCTCGAGCGACCCGGTCAGGGGCGTGAGCTCGTGCAGCACGATGCCGGACCGCGCGGCGATCTCACCGACCTCGACCGCGGTGGCGCCGTGCACCTCCAGCAGGCCCTCCTCGCCGCCCGGCGTGACGGTGACCGCCGGACCGGCCAGGCGCGACGCCAGGTCGGAGGCGTGCGGCGACCGGACGCGGACCGTGGCACGGGTGGCCTGGGAGATCACGGTGTCCACCGGCCCGTCGGCGATGATCTTGCCGCGGCCGATGACGATGAGGTGGTCGGCCGTCACCGCCATCTCGCTCATGAGGTGCGAGGACAGGAAGATCGTGCGGCCCTCGGACGCGGCCAGGTACTTGACCAGGTTGCGCACCCACAGGACGCCCTCGGGGTCGAGGCCGTTGACCGGCTCGTCGAGGATCAGCGTCTGCGGGTCACCCACCAGGGCGGCCGCGATGCCGAGCCGCTGCCCCATGCCGAGCGAGAAGCCGCCGACCCGCCGCTTGGCGACGGTGTCCAGCCCGGTCATCGAGATGACCTCGTTGACGCGCTTCTCCCCGATGCCGTGCGTGGCCGCGATGGCCCGCAGGTGGTTGCGCGCGCTGCGGCCGGTGTGGACCGCCTTGGCCTCGAGGAGCGCTCCCACCTCGGTGAGGGGGGAGCGGTGCTCGGCGTAGGGGCGTCCGTTCACGATCACGGAGCCGTGCGTCGGCCGGTCCAGGCCGACGATCATGCGCATCGTCGTGGACTTCCCTGCCCCGTTGGGGCCCAGGAAGCCGGTGACCCGTCCCGGCTGCACGGTGAACGAGATGCCGTCCACCGCCAGCTTGGTGCCATATCTCTTCGTCAGGTCGTGGGCCTCGATCATCGCTTTTTCCTCGTCGTCGGGAACTGAGCCGAGTCGACCCTAGGGGTGCGGCGCAAGCACTTACATCGGACCATGGGGGGACCACAGCCCAGCCGAAAGGTCGAGGTGGGGAAGACCCGGGAACGAACGCGCCCCTGTCCGCGTTCGCTACGGTGACAGCCTTGTCTGACAGCGCCCGATCCGTCCAGGAGGACGCCATGGCCAATCCCGTGTTCAACAACAGTCCGGTGTTCCAGGACCCCGTCCAGCGTCGCGGCCAGCGGTCGCCCGCGTCGACGGTCTCCTACGGCACCGCCGGCGCCCAGGTGGCCGACGCCGCCAGCCTCGACCAGATGTACGACGCCCCCGCCGCGACGACGCGCGAGACGGGCCGCCTGACCTACGACGACGTCATCATGAAGACCGCGGGCCTGCTGGCCCTGCTGGTCGTCACCGGCGCGGCGACGTGGGTGCTCGCCCCGCAGCTGTGGATCTTCGGCGCGATCGTCGGCCTGGTCCTCGGACTGGTCAACGCGTTCAAGAAGACCCCCAGCCCCGCGCTCATCACGCTCTACGCCGCGGCGCAGGGTGTGTTCCTCGGCGGCATCAGCGCGATCTACGAGACCTGGTACGACGGGATCGTCGTGCAGGCCGTGCTCGCCACCGTCTCGGTGTTCGCGGCGTCGCTGTTCCTCTTCCGGTCCGGCCGGGTGCGGGTGACGCCCAAGTTCACGCGCATCCTGCTGCTGGCCATGGTCGGCTATCTCGTGTTCTCGCTGGTCAACGTCGTCCTCATGCTCGTCGGGGTCGGTGGCGGCGACTTCGGGCCGCTGCGCTCCGGCCCGCTCGGTATCGCCGTCGGCCTCATCGCCGTCGTCCTGGCGGCCGCGATGCTCATCGTCGACTTCGACTCCATCAAGCGCGGTGTCGAGGCCGGTGTGCCCCGCCAGTTCGCGTGGACCGCTGCCTTCGGCCTCGTCGTGACGCTGGTCTGGCTCTACCTCGAGCTGCTGCGGATCTTCGCGATCCTGCGTGGCGACTGACCTGGGTCAGAACTGACTGACGTCGGCCCGACCCCGCCATCCGAGGGCCCCCCGGCCCCCGGGGGGCGCGCCCCCCCCCCCCGCCCAGGGGGGGCGGGCCCCGCGCGGGCCCGCAGCCCCCCTCGGGG
>NZ_CAURTV010000119.1:0-9537 GCF_963527515.1 uncultured Cellulomonas sp.
CGCATCGGCCGGCCGCGGGGGGCGGCGGCGCGGGTCCGGTGCGCGGTGCTGCCGGTGCCAAGCCAGGCGCGCAGCGGCGCCAGCCCGTCGTTGGTCACGTGGCCGGTCCACACCAGGTCCCAGACTGCCGTGGACACCTCGGCCTGGCTCGGCAGGGCGTCGTCGGGACGCAGCTGGCGGACCCGCTCGGCGAGCGCACCGAGGAACCACGCGCCCCCGCCGAGCAATGCCTCCAGGACGGCGTCGTGCAACGGGGTGTCGGGTGCGGCGTCGGCGGGGCGCAGCGTGAGGTCCGCGACGGCGGTCGGGTGCAGCGAGACCAGCCCGTCGTGCCCGGCCAGCGACCCGTGCCCGGCCCAGACGACCTCGCCCGCGGCGGTGAGCTCGTCGAGCATCGCCGGGGTGTAGTCGACGACCCGCGCGGGCAGGACGTGGGTCTCCCAGGCCGACGCCGGCAGCACCGCGCCCGCCAGCTGCTCGACCACGCGCGCGACGCCGTCGACGCCCCGCAGGGTGCCCGTCGCGGAGCTGCGCCCCGTGCCGCCGACCGGCTGGACGCCCTGCCAGCGCGGCAGGAACACGCCGAGGGCCTGCGGGTCGACGGGCTCCACCTCGGCACGCAGGGCGGCGAGGGACCGGCGGCGCAGCATCCGCAGGACGTCGGCATCGCAGAACTCGTCGCCCGTCCCGCCGAGCACGTCCGGCCGCAGCCGACCCTGGACAAGGACGCCGCGGCTCTCCAGCCGTCGCAGGGTCTCGGTGACGACGGCGACGCCCCAGCCGAACCGCGTCGCCGCCTGCGCCGCCGTGAAGGGACCGTGCGTGCGCGCGTGCCGGCGCAACAGGTCCCCGACGGGGTCCGGCACCAGCTCCGTGAACACCTCCGGCACCCCCACCGGGAGCGCGACCCCGAGGGCGTCACGGAGCCGGCCCGCGTCCTCGACGGCGGCCCACTGCTCGGCACGCTGCGGCGGGACCCCACCCAGCCGGACGCGGATGAGCCGACGGGCGGCCTCGAGCTCGGCCAGCCACGCCGGCACCTGCTCGCGAACCTCGGTCGACGTCCGCTCGGCCAGCTCGTCGGCCGTCAGCGGCCCGTACCGCCGGACCGCGTCAGCCAGCTGCTCGAGCGTGCCGGCCTGCCGTTCGGGCGCGCGCCCGCTCAGCTCCGCCTCGGTGCGCAGCACGGCGTCGGGGTCGAGCAGGTCCGCCAGCTGCGACTCGCCGCCCTGGCCGAGGAGCTCGGCCAGCAGCGTCGGGTCGAGGGTCAGCGCCGCCGCGCGCCGCTCGGCCAGCGGGGCGTCGCCGTCGTACAGGAACTGCGCGGTGTACCCGAACAGCAGGGACTGCGCGAACGGCGACGGCTGGGTGGTCGTCACCTCGACCACCCGGATCCGTCGCGCCGCGACGTCCCGCATCAGGGTGGCGAGCGCCTCCGTGTCGAAGTCGTCCTGCAGGCACTCGCGGACGGCCTCGAGCAGGATCGGGAACTCCGGGTAGGCGGCCGCCACCGCCAGGAGCTGTGCCGAGCGCTGCCGCTGCTGCCACAGGGGCTGGCGGCGGTCCGGCCGGCGGCGGGGGAGCAGGAGGGCGCGGCTGGCGGCCTCGCGGAAGCGCGCACCGAACATGGCCGACGAGCCGAGCTCCGCCTTGACCGCGTCGAGCACCTCGTCCGCCTCGATCAGCAGGTCCGCCAGGTCGATCACCGGTCCAGTCGACTCCGCCCAGGGGTCGTCGACGGCCTGACCGTCCACGGCGTCGAGCATGTCCGGCAGGCGTAGCACGATCCCGTCGTCCGAGTGCATCGCCGCGGCGTCGACCCCGTAGCGCTCCCGCAGCCGCGCGCCGATGACGATCGCCCACGGGGCGTGCACGCGCGCGCCGTACGGGGAGTGCAGGACGACGCGCCAGTCGCCGAGCTCGTCACGGAACCGCTCGACCACCAGCACCGAGTCGGTGGGCAGCTCGCCCGTGGCCGCGCGCTGCTCGGCGAGGTAGGTGAGCAGGTTGTCCGCCGCCCACGGGTCCAACCCGGCCGCCTCGACGCGGGTGCGGGCGTCGTCGGGCGGCAGCGCGCCCAGCTCCCGGACCCAGGCGCCCATCGCCTGACCCAGCTCGGCCGGCCGGCCGGGGGAGTCGCCCTTCCAGAACGGCAGCCGCCCGGGCACGCCCGGTGCGGGAGTCACGAGCACGCGGTCCGGTGTGATGTCGTCGATCCGCCAGGTGCTCGACCCGAGCGTGAACATGTCGCCGACGCGCGACTCGTAGACCATCTCCTCATCCAGCTCGCCGACGCGCTTGCCGCCGCGGACCGTGCCGCCGGTGCGCTCGGCGTCGACCGGGACGTCGCTCGTGGTCGCCCCGCCGGCCAGGAACACCCCGAACAGCCCGCGGTCCGGGATGGTGCCGCCGCTGGTGACCGCGAGCCGCAGCGCGCCGGGCCGCCCGCTGAGCACGTCCCGCACGCGGTCCCACACGAGCCGCGGCCGCAGCTCCGCGAACTCCTCGCTCGGGTACCGCCCCGCCAGCATGTCGAGCACCGCGCGCAGGGTCGCGTCGCCCAGCCCGGAGAACGGCGACGCCCGCCGCAGGACGGTGGCGAGCTCCTCGAGCGGCCAGTCCTCGACGGCGACCATCGCCACGATCTGCTGCGCGAGCACGTCGAGCGGGTTGCGGGGGATCCGCATCGACTCCAGCGAGCCGTCCCGCATGCGCTGTGCGGTGACCGCGGCCGGCACCAGCTCGCCACGGAAGGTGGGGAACACGATCCCGCGGGACACCGCGCCGACCTGGTGGCCCGCCCGCCCGACGCGCTGCAGGCCGCTGGCCACCGACGGCGGCGAGCCCACCTGTACCACCAGGTCGATGGCGCCCATGTCGATGCCCAGCTCGAGCGAGCTCGTGGCCACCACCGCGGGGAGGAGACCCGCCTTGAGCTCCGACTCCGTCCTGGTCCGCTCCGCGCGGCTCATGGAGCCGTGGTGCGCGCGCGCCAGGATGGTCGCCGCGTGCCGGGTGTCGACGCCCACGGCCGTGCCGGACTGCGCGGGCACCGCGGCGGCCTGGAGCGTCGCGGGGTCGGGCACGTCCTGCCCCGAGCGCTCCGCCCAGACCTCGTTCATGCGCGCGGTCAGCCGCTCGGCCCCCCGCCGGGAGTTGGTGAAGACCAGCGTCGACCGGTGCTCGGCGACCAGGTCGACCACGCGCTCCTCGACGTGCGGCCAGATCGACGGCCGGGGCAGCGGCCCCGCCGCGGCGCCCGACAGGTCGAGGTCGTCGGGGGTGACCTCGAAACCGCGCAGGTCGGACAGGTCCGGCACGGGCACGACCACGTCCACGACGACCTTCTTGGTCGACGGCGGCTGGACGACCGTGACCGTCCGGCCACGGTCCTCCCTCGTGCGCGCGCCGCCCAGGAACTCGGCGACGGCGTCGACCGGGCGGACCGTCGCGGACAGCCCGATGCGCTGCGCCGGTCCCGGCCCGCCGGGGTGATCGAGGAGGGCGTCGAGCCGCTCCAGGGACAGGGCGAGGTGCGCTCCGCGCTTGGTGCCGGCCACCGCGTGGATCTCGTCGACGATGACCGTCCGTACGCCCGCCAGACCCGCCCGCGCGCCGGAGGTGAGCACCAGGTACAGCGACTCGGGGGTGGTGATGAGGATGTCCGGCGGCTTCGTCGCGAAGGCGCGGCGCTCGTTGGGCGGCGTGTCGCCGGTGCGGATGCCGACCGTGACGTCGGGCAGCTCCAGGCCGAGGCGGGCCGCCGCCTGCCGGATGCCGACCAGCGGGGAGCGCAGGTTGCGCTCGACGTCGGTGGCGAGCGCCTTGAGCGGTGAGACGTACAGGACGCGGCAACGCTCGACCGGGTCGGCCGGCCGTTCGCCCGTGAGGAGGCCGTCCAGCGCCCACAGGAAGGCGGCGAGCGTCTTGCCCGAGCCGGTGGGGGCGACCACCAGCGCGTGGTCGCCGCCGGCGACCGCCGTCCACGCCCCCAGCTGCGCGGTCGTGGGCTCGGCGAACGCCCCCGTGAACCAGGTCCTGGTCGGGTCGGAGAAGCGCTCGAGCACCACCGGGCCATTGTGTCCGTCACCACCGACACCCGCGCGCGGCAGGAGGGAGCGGGGTGGCAGGCTGTGCCTCGTGAGGCTACGAGAGTTCTGGCTGCTGGTGGACGAGGTCCTCGGCAGCGCGCACGGCCGCGAGCTCGCGCGTGAGCTGGTGCTGCGCGGGCTCGACCAGCGCACCGCGATGCAGGCGCTCGACGACGACGTCGAGCCCCGCACGGTGTGGCACGCGCTCTGCGACGAGCTGGAGATACCCGACAGCGCGCGCTGGGGCGCGGACGCGCGCCGCCCTGCGCCGCCGCGAGGCTAGGGACCCCACCGATGACGGCGTCGGCCGGTGCCCGCCCGCCCGCCTGGGCCCCCACCGTGCGCGACGTCGGCGAGGCGGTCCTCACCCTGCTCACGACAGCTCTGGGGCTGGCGCTCGCGGTCGCGGCGACCCGGGGCGTGCGCGCCGACGACGCCGGAGCCGTCGTCCTCGCGGCCGTCCTCGTCGCGGCCGGAGATCTGCTGGTGCGGCCGTCCCTGCGCTTCCTTGCTCGCCGCGGCAGCGCCGTGCTCGCGCTGGTGGTCGGCCTCGTCGCGCAGGTGGCCGTGCTGTGGGGCGCCCTGTCGGTCGTCCCGGGGTTCGACGTCGACGACCTCTGGTCGGTCCTGCTCGTCCTCCTGCTCACTGCCGTGGTGATGGCGATCGGGCGGTGGCTCGTCGGAGCGAGCAACAGCGACTACGTCGTGTCCGACCTCGTGCGGCGCGCGCGACGCCAGGCCCGCCGCCAGGGAGTGCACGAGCCGGTCGCCGGTCAGCCGCGGGAGGCGGGGATGCTCGTCGTGCAGCTGGACGGCGTCGCCGCGCCCGTGCTCCGCGAGGCGTTCGAGGCGGGGCTCGCGCCGACCATGCAGCGGTGGACGGCGCTGGGCAGCCACCGCCTCGAGCAGTGGTGGGCGCGGGTGCCGGCGACCACACCCGCCAGCCAGGCGGGCCTCCTGCACGGCGACTCCTCGCAGATCCCCGCGTTCCGCTGGTGGGACCGGGACCTCGGCCGGCTCGTCGTCACCAACCATCCCGAGGACGCCGCGCTCGTGGAGCTGCGGCTGACCACGGGCAAGGGCCTGCTCGCCGCAGGCGGCGTGGCGGTGTCGACGATGTTCTCCGGTGACGCGGCCACGGCGTTCGTCGTGATGAGCCGGTCGCGCAGCAAGGGCCCCGACGGCGGGCTCGGACCGGGGCCGGCGTACCTGCGGTTCTTCGCGAGCCCGTTCGTGCTGGCTCGCGCGGCGAGCGTCGCGGTCGGGGAGATGCTCAAGGAGCTCTACCAGGCGCACCGGCAGCGGGTGCGCGAGGTCGAGCCGCGCATCTCGCGCGGCGGCTGGTACGTGGTGCTGCGCGGGATCACCAACGTGCTGCTGCGGGACCTCAACACCTCGCTGGTGTCCGAGGCCCTGCTGCGCGGTGATCCGACGATCTACGTGGACCTCGTCGACTACGACGAGATCGCCCACCACGCGGGCCCCACCCGGCCGGAGTCGCTCCGCTCGCTCGAGGGGCTCGACCGGGTGCTCGGCACGCTCGAGCGCGTGGTGGCGGTCGCCCCCCGGGACTACCGGATCGTCGTGCTCTCCGACCACGGGCAGTCCCTGGGTGCCACGTACGAGCAGCTGGGCGGCGAGACGCTGCTCGACTCCGTGCGCGCGCTCATGGCCGGGCCCACGGACGGCGTCGAGAGCAGCACGGGCGAGGACTGGGGTCTGCTCAACGCCCTGGTCGCCGACGTGTTCTCGGTGCCCCGCGGGTCGGCCGTCCTGGGCCCCGACCAGGGGCGCCCCCGGCCGCACGCCCCGGCCACCGGCCTGCCGGACGTCGTCACGGTCGGCTCGGGGAACCTGGGCCTCGTCTGGTTCCCGCAGGTGCCGCACCGGCTGACCCTCGAGGACGTCGAGGAGCGCTGGCCGGGCATGGTGGCACGGCTCGCCGCACGTCCCGGCGTGGGGGTCGTCGTCGTCGACACGCGGTCCCGCGGCCTCGTGGCGGTCGGACCGCGGGGCCTGGTCCTGCTGGAGCGGCCGGGCGCGGAGCCCGAGGGCGAGGACCCGCTTGCGCCGTACGGACCCCGCGGGCGCCCGGACCTCGTGCGTGCGGCCCGGCTGCCGCACACGGGCGACCTCCTGCTGGTGTCCACCGTCAGCGACCGCGGGCACGTGCACGCGTTCGAGGGCCAGGTCGGCTCGCACGGCGGCATCGGGGGCGCGCAGAACCAGGCCTTCCTGCTGCACCCGACGCGCTGGCCGGTCGCCGACGAGCTCCGGGAGACCGTCGGGGCGGAGCGGATGCTGGTGGGTGCCGAGGCCGTGCACGAGCAGCTGGTCCGCTGGG
The DNA here is from genome assembly GCF_963527515.1 of uncultured Cellulomonas sp. NCBI lineage: Bacteria > Bacillati > Actinomycetota > Actinomycetes > Micrococcales > Cellulomonadaceae > Cellulomonas > uncultured Cellulomonas sp. The sequence continues at coordinate 6,436 of NZ_CAURTV010000119.1, forward strand.
CCGATGCGGCGGGGCTCCGGCCATGAGCGTGCACGTCCGGTGGCTGGGCCACGCGAGCGCGGTGCTCGACGTCGACGGCGTGCGGCTGCTCACCGACCCGCTGCTGCTGCGCCACGCCGGCCTGCTGCGCCGCCGGGGCGCCGCCCCGCGTGCGCAGGACTGGGAGGGCGCCGACGCGGTCCTGCTCTCGCACCTGCACCACGACCACGCCGAGCTCGGCTCGCTGCGCCTGGTCGGGGACGTGCCGGTGCTCACCTCGCCGGCCAACGCCCGTTGGCTGCGCGGTCACGGCGTGCCGACGGCGCGCGGGCTCACGGACGTCGAGTGGTGGACCGTGCCCGGCTCGGACGTCCGGCTGCGGCTCGTCCCCGCCCTGCACGCGCACCGGCAGATGCCGCACCGGCCGAACTCCACGCACGGCTTCGTGGTGGCGACTGACGACGTCCGGATCTGGTTCGCGGGGGACACCGCCCCGTACGCGAGCATGTCGATCCTGCCGGTGCTCGCGGGCGGCCCCGTCGACCTGGCGCTGGTCCCGGTGGGCGGGTGGGGTCCGCGCCTGTCCGGAGGGCACATGGACCCGGTCCAGGCCGCACGCGCGTGCCGCAGCGTGGGCGCGCGGGCGGCCGTGCCCATCCACTGGGGCACGCTGCACGCACCCGTCGCCCGACGCCTGCCGCCGGGCTGGATGGACCGCGCCGGACCGGCCTTCGCACGTGCCGCGGCACGCCTGGCGCCGGGGGTGCGCGTGCACGTGCTGGCGCCGGGGGAGCAGCTCGCGGTCACCCCGACACGCTGACGGCGTGTCGCAGACATCGAACACCTGTTCGGCTAGGGTTGCTCCTGCGGGTGAGCGACCGAGCCGCCCACAGCCCCCGCCGGCACGTGCCGGGTCCCGGGGACGAGAGCGGCCCGGTCGGTATGTCGGTGGTCGGACATAGCGTCGCTCGCAACAAAGACCAGCCCCCGTACCGCAGCAGCAGCTGCTCGAGACAGACGAGGTCGACATGCCCGCACCGAAGGATCGCGAGAAGGCCCTCGAGGCCGCACTCAGCCAGATCGACCGCCAGTTCGGCAAGGGGTCGATCATGCGGCTCGGCGACGACGGGCGTGCCCCCGTCGAGGTCATCCCCACCGGCTCCATCGCCCTGGACGTCGCGCTCGGCATCGGCGGGCTGCCCCGCGGCCGCGTCGTGGAGATCTACGGCCCGGAGTCCTCGGGCAAGACAACCCTCGCGCTGCACGCGGTCGCCAACGCGCAGAAGGCCGGCGGCATCGCCGCCTTCATCGACGCGGAGCACGCGCTGGACCCGGAGTACGCCAAGAAGCTCGGCGTGGACACCGACGCGCTCCTCGTCTCCCAGCCGGACACCGGTGAGCAGGCCCTGGAGATCATGGACATGCTGATCCGCTCCGGCGCCATCGACGTCGTCGTCGTCGACTCGGTCGCCGCGCTCGTCCCCAAGGCCGAGATCGAGGGCGAGATGGGGGACAGTCACGTCGGCCTCCAGGCCCGGCTGATGTCCCAGGCGCTGCGCAAGATCACCGGTGCGCTCAACTCGTCCGGTACCACCGCCATCTTCATCAACCAGCTCCGCGAGAAGATCGGCGTGATGTTCGGGTCGCCCGAGACCACCACGGGCGGCAAGGCGCTCAAGTTCTACGCGTCGGTCCGCCTGGACATCCGCCGCATCGAGACCCTCAAGGAGGGCACGGAGGCCGTCGGCAACCGGACCCGCGTGAAGGTCGTCAAGAACAAGATGGCGCCGCCCTTCAAGCAGGCGGAGTTCGACATCCTCTACGGCGTCGGCATCTCCCGTGAGGGCAGCCTGATCGACATGGGCGTGGAGCACGGCTTCGTGCGCAAGTCCGGTGCCTGGTACACGTACGAGGGCGACCAGCTGGGTCAGGGCAAGGAGAACGCCCGCGCCTTCCTGCGGGACAACCCGGACCTGGCCATCGAGCTGGACAAGAAGATCAAGGAGAAGCTCGGCATCGGTGCGCGGGTCGACGCGCCTGCCGACGCCGTGCCGGTCGTCGACTTCTGAGCAGTGGCATGACCAGCAGCAACCGACGTCGAGGGCGGTTCGGCACCGAGCCGCCCTCGACCGGCTCGGCCGAGCAGGATGCCGAACCCGACCAGGAGTCCGTGGCGCGGGCGATCGCGCTGCGGCTCCTGACCTCCTCGGCCAGGAGCAGGGGACAGCTTGCCGACGCCATGGCGCGCAAGGGTGTCCCGGAGGACGTCGCCGACAAGGTGCTCGACCGGTTCACCGAGGTCGGGCTCGTGGACGACACCGAGTACGCCCGCATGCTCGTCAGGACGCGCCACGCGGAGCGGGGTCTGTCCCGCCGGGCGATCGCGGTGGAGCTGCGCCGCCGCGGGATCGACGACGAGACGGCCGGCGACGCTCTCGGGCAGGTGGACTCGGACGACGAGGAGCTGGCGGCCCGGGCGCTCGTCCGACGCAAGCTCGCCTCGACGTCCGGCCTCGAACCGCAGACGCGCTCACGGCGGACGTTCGCCGCGCTGGCCCGGCGCGGCTACCCGGCCGGGCTGGTGGCGCAGCTGGTCCGCGAGGAGCTCGCACGCGAGGGAGTGGACGCGTCAGGTGACCCGGACGGGTTCGACGCGGGCCTGTGACGAGGCAGACACGTCCGGACTCTCCGGACAGGCGTGCGTCGGCGGCCGCGACGGTGCGCGACAATGGCCGCCGAACCCGCGCGCCGGAACCGGCGCGCGGCCATGCCCGGCCGCTCAGGAGGACCGCGTGGACGCAGGCGCCATCGCCACCATCGTGGGGCTCCTCGGCGCGTGCCTGGTCGCCCTGGTCCTCGTGCTCGTCGCCCGTCGGGAGGCCGGCGTCCAGCGCACGCAGGCGGCGCGGGACGTCGCCTCCATCAAGGACGACGCGCGGGCGATGCTCGCCGACGTGGAGCGTCGCGAGCACCGGCTGACCGAGCGCGAGCAGCAGGTCGCGAACGCCCGCTCCGAGGTCGACGAGCTCGAGCGCCGGGCACGCGCCGACGCCGAGGCGGCCGCAGAGGCCCACCGCGCCGGCACCCGCCGCCTCGAGGAGGCCGATCGTGCCGCCGCTGCGC